>JALAGR010000094.1 GCA_022712335.1 Pediococcus sp.
GGAAATTATTATGCATTGGCAACGGTTTTAGTTAAACAGCAGAGTTTTGACCAAGCAGAAGAACTTTTGGTTAAGGCGCGCGGATTATTTACAGATACTAAGAGTGTTGATTTACTGACCTATGGATTGGGAAATGTGTATTATGAATCGGGACTTTACGAGAAAGCAAATATCGCGTTTCAATCAATCCAAGATGAACAATTAAAGCAAGATGCTAACCTCATGATTGCGCAAGGGTATTTTGCACAAAGCCAATATAAATTAGCGTTTGTTTTTGCATTAACAGCTTGGGAAAAGAACGCTGATGACGCTGATGCAAATGAATTAATGGGTGATATTAACTTGGCACTGGGAGACGCAAAGAGCGCTCAAAAATATTATGATACTGCACTTCAAAGCAAAAAGACGGCCAAGCTCTTATTTAATCGAGGAGTTGTCGAAATGACGCTGACCCAGAAAAAAAATAACAGTTATTTTGAAAAGGCGAAAGAAATCGATGCGACTTTTTTTGAAAACAGTAAGCAACGCTTGATTGACATTGATAAATTACTAAACGAATCTAAGGAAGATATTTAATGGCATTTGAAAAAATGAATTTATTTGGTGAGTCGAATACGGAACAATCTCAAAATAAAATGGTCGAACTAGTTGGTGAAATTAGTGCGGTCTTTTTTGAGAGCCCAGATAGTTTGTTTAAAGTGCTATTAGTAACCGTTGAAGAAAATGACTTTGATTGGGATAAAGACCAAATCGTTGTTACCGGAAATATGGGCGAGGTTCAGGAAAACCAAAAGTATCAATTCAACGGAAAATTAGTTTCGCATCCTAAGTATGGAATGCAAGTCCAAGTGAGTCAGTATCGGGTTTTCATGCCAAATACAGAAGATGGAATCGTTACATATTTATCAGGGGCACAATTCAAAGGAATTGGAACTAAGACAGCTGAAAAAATTGTTGAAGCATTAGGTCCAGATGCTTTAAATGAAATTAAGGCGGATGCTAGTGTTTTAAATGGGCTAAATCTTAAAGAAAAACAAATTGATGCAATTGTCTCAGCATTGGAGCAGTCTAACGGATTAGAAGATATTCTAGTAAAGCTTAGTGAATTGGGTGTGACGGGGAAGATTGCTAGTAGCGTCGTCAATAAATATCATGAGGATGCTATCAACATTATCGAAGAAAATCCATATCAACTAGTTGAAGATATTGAGAAATTTGGATTCAAACGCGCGGATGCTATTGCGACTGTTCTAAATATGAAACCGGATTTTGATAAACGAATACAGGCTGGAATTTTAGAAACGATTCGAGTCTGGTGTAATTCAACTGGTGATACATATATTTTGGCGGATACCTTACTCCAAGAGGCCAAAAAACTTTTAGGAACAGCAGTAAATGCCGAAGATATTGCAGATCAAGTATTACAATTAGGAAAAAATGGCAAGGTAGTTGGTGAAGACGGGCAAATTTATCTTAAGTGGTTGTACAATGCAGAAGTTGCGATTAGTTATAGCGTTAAACGCATGATTAGTGAGCCTAAAACGAACTCTAAGGTAATCAAAAAAGCAATTGAGGCTGCTGAAGAAAGCCTAAGTTTAAAATATGATGAAACTCAGAACTCTGCAATTGAATTAGCACTTTCGAATTCGTTGACCATTATAACCGGTGGCCCCGGAACTGGTAAAACAACGATCGTTAAGGGGTTGATCAATAGTTTTGCGGAATTGAATGATATTTCGTTAGATCCCAATGAATATACTGAAAGTAAATTTCCAATCCAATTAGCAGCACCCACTGGCCGAGCTGCTAAACGTCTCAGCCAAGTAACTAATATTCCAGCTAAAACCATTCATCGCTTGTTAGGTTTAAACGGAAACGATGATTTACAAAACGATGAGATAAAACAATTGGAAGGTGACTTATTAGTTATTGATGAAATGTCGATGGTCGATACAAGTTTATTCAACACCTTGATCAACGCTGTTAATCCGGATATGCAAATTGTACTTGTTGGTGATAAGGATCAATTACCATCAGTTGGTCCCGGGCAAATCTTTAATGATTTAATCAAAAGCGGTAAAATTCCAACTATTTCACTGACTAAAATCTATCGTCAGGAACAAGATTCATCAATTATTCAGTTAGCACATAGTATTCAACAGGGAGTCTTACCAGAAGATTTCACGAAAAACAAAAAAGATAAGTCGTTCTTTTTAGCGAATGCCAATCAAATTGCTGATGCCATTGATCAAATTGCTCAAAAAGCAGTTAATAAGGGAATTTCAAAGAATGATATTCAAGTTTTGGCACCCATGTATCGAGGAAGCGCAGGGGTTGACGAGATTAATCGACATCTGCAAAAGGTCCTCAACCCACCTCAAACAGAAAAGCCGAAAACAATTGAAGCGAACAATCAAACGTTTAGAATTGGTGACAAAGTTTTACAGCTAGTTAATTCACCTGAAAATAATATTTTTAATGGTGATATTGGTGAGATTACAGGAATCGTTACGGAAAAACAGGGTAAGGGAAAAGCGCATTTAGTTGTTGATTATGATGGTAATGAAGTTACGTATGCTAAAACGGACTTAGGACAGTTGACGTTAGCATACTGCATTTCGATTCATAAATCTCAAGGTAGTGAATTTCCGGTAGTCATCATGCCAATGGTGCATCAATACTACCGAATGTTACAGCGTAACCTCCTATATACAGGATTAACGCGTGCTTCAGAGTCGATTATTTTATTAGGAGAGCCCGATGCCTATCAAAGGGCGGTCGCTAATGAGTCATCTAATCGAAATACTAGTTTAGAGCGACGTATCAATCCAGAGACTGAAGAGTTAACTGAGAAAATTAGTGAGACAAAAGAAGTAGTCGTAGAAAATCAAAGCCCACAACCAGAAGTTCAAGAAACGCAACCAGAGTTTTTAACTGTAACAATGGTCGAAAAAGAAAAAGTAGACCCCATGATTGGGATGGATGGCGTCACACCGTATGATTTTATTTAGGTATTATCTTGAAGTGTGTAGCCAAAGTTGTCTATAATAATACTTAGATAATAATTGGAGGTTCAGCTGTGAAAGAAAGTAAAACAAAAAGAAGAATGAAGATATTCGCTTTAAATTCAAATCGCGCATTATCTGAAAAAATTGCTGCGGAGGTAGGAATTCCATTAGGACAAGCCGCTATCAAGCAATTTAGTGACGGCGAAATCCAAGTGAATATTGAAGAAAGCATTCGTGGGGATGAAGTGTATGTCATCCAATCTATTTCAAATCCAATCAATGATTCACTAATGGAGTTGTTGATCATGGTGGATGCTTTACGTCGAGCAAGCGCAAGTCAAATCAATGTTGTGATTCCATATTATGGTTACTCGAGACAAGACCGTAAAGCTCGTTCACGCGAACCTATCACAGCTAAATTAATTGCGAACCTTCTTGAAGACGATTCAATTACACGTGTATTAACGCTTGATTTACATGCACCACAAATTCAAGGTTTCTTTGATGTTCCAGTTGATCATCTGGCAGCTGCTCCACTGTTAGCTAGTTACTTTAGCGACGGTAGTTTTGATATAGATAACATGGTAGTTGTTTCTCCAGATCATGCTAGTGTTTCTAGAGCTAGAATTATGGCTGAATTATTGGGGACTCCAATTGCTATCATTGATAACCGCAATGAAGAATCTGTTGAAAGTATTAACGAAATCCCGACAGAAATCATAGGTACTGTTCAAGGTAAAACTGCGTTGGTAATCGATGATATGATCGATACAGGAACACGTTTGACGATTTCAGCAGCTGCGCTTCACAATGCAGGTGCAACTGAAGTTTACGGTGCTGCAACGCATGCTATTTTCTCAAAGAATGCACCTAAAATTTTACAAGACTCAAAATTATCAAAAGTAATCGTTACGGATTCCATTAAAATTGACGAAACGAAGAAGTTTGATAAGCTCGTTGAATTATCGGTGGGACCACTTTTGGGAAACGCAATTAAGATGATTTACGACAACGAACCATTAGCTCCATTGTTTAAAAGTCAAAAATAAATTAAAAATGCATTAAGTATTATCTTTAATTTTCAATTAAGATCTGTAACAGATTATAATTTGTGCAGGTCTTTTTATTTTAATTTGGAGGAATTCTATGGATGTACTAGTTCGACAATGGCATAAAAAGTCAGTTCAGTTATGGGCGACACTGGTGGCATTATTGCTGATTATCTTCTTACTGAAAGATTTTATGTCTCAGATTTTACTGATCGTTATTTTTTCTTTTGTATCGCATGTAGGTATCCAAAAAATTAGGAAATATACAAAAGTTAGTCAACCAATTGGAACGATGATTTTTTACATTGTCTTATTAGCTTTTGCGGGATTTGTATTTTCATTAACTGCTTCAATGATTTATGAGCAGCTAAAAGGTGTTCCTTCTTTAATTAAGCACGCAATTGATAGTAATACTTTTAGTAACAAATACGTTCAAATGGTTCTCACTGAAATTAATCGTAATTCGCAGGCGGTTAAAGGAAGCCAGTACATTGCAATGTCAGGTTTGAACCAATTAGGCCGAATCGGGATTGCAGCTGAACACGTCTTAGTCGCTCTATTTCTAAGCATGGTCTTCAATCTAACGTATAATCATTTACGTGATTTTGGACGAGCAATCTTAAAAAGCAAATACGATGTGATGTTTTCCAATGTCTATTACCTATTGCGTAAGTATGTGGTAATTTTAGGAACCGTAATTGAAACGCAATTAGTGATTTGTATTATCAATACGTGTTTGATGGTGATTGGATTATGGATAATTGGAGTACCTAAACTATTGTTAATGGCAATCATTATTTTTGTTTTAGGGCTAGTTCCAGTTGCTGGGGTTCTGATTTCTTTGATACCGTTAACGATTGCAGCATTTTCAGCTAATGGTGTTATTTCAATTTTTGAAGTTCTATGTTTGGTAATTTTGATTCACTTTTTTGAATCATACTTCTTACACCCAAGATTAATGGCAGGAGCGACAGACTTACCAGTTTTTGTCACTTTTATCACTTTGATCATTGGTGCCAAAATGTTAGGTACTTGGGGATTGATCGTTGGGATTCCAACGGTGGCGTTCTTTATTGATTTACTAGGAATTCAACTTAAACGGCACCATCCGAAAAATGTAAAAGAAGTCATTGAAGAAGAAATTGAATAGGTATAAAAACTCGTCTGTTAAGAAGCAGGCGAGTTTTTTTGCGTTTAAATGAACGAAGTTGAATCTTTTTGAATTATTTTGATTGCTTTTGAACTGAAATGATGATATATTCTTTTATGGGAGTTGATGAAAGTGCTTACAGAACTTCGGGAACGCAATATTTTACGTTTATTAAAAGAGAAACAAGTTATCAAAGTTGATGAAATCATGCATGAGAATCATTCTTCAATTTCTACGGTTCGAAGAGATTTAAAAAAACTTGAAGCAGAAGGTAAGTTAGTACGTGTCCATGGTGGGGCACAACTTGAAACTAATCTGCAAACAGAAACTGATTATCAAGTTAAATCTAAAATGAACCTAATTGAAAAAAATGAAATTGGAAAACAAGCTGCCGAGCTTGTTCAAAGTGGAGAAGTTATTTTTCTCGATGCTGGAACCTCGACTGCAACAATGATTCCTTATTTAGCAGAAATTGATGGATTGTTAGTTGTAACAAATGGATTAACCATTGCTGGGTTACTTTCGGATTTCGATATTAATACTTATCTTGTTGGTGGTCAGCTGAAAAACAAAACGCGAGCTTTAATTGGTTCAGAAGTGACGGATCGAATCCGGACGTTCCAATTTGATCGATGCTTTATGGGAACTAATGGTGTTTCCCAAGAACAAGGGTTCACAACTCCTGATATTCAAGAAGCACAAATCAAATTAGAAGTGATCAAGAGAAGTCATAATGCGTACGTTTTAGCTGATAGTTCTAAATTCAATCAAGCATCGTTTGTTCGTTTTGCAGAATTAAAAGACGCGACGATCATTGCTGATAATTGCCCAGAATGGCTAAAAAATAATGAAAATAACACTTATATGGAGGTTCAAAAATGATTTACACAGTTACACTTAATCCATCAATCGATTACGTAATCAGCTTAGATGAAATGAAAGTTGGTTTAGTGAATCGCTTGAATGCGTCAAGCAAATTCCCAGGTGGAAAAGGAATCAATGTATCAAGAATTTTAAATGAATTAAAGGTTAGCAACACTGCGTTAGGTTTCTTAGGTGGCTTCACAGGTAAATTTGTGAAGGATTCATTAGCAAATTTAAATGTACAAACTGATTTTGTTGAGATTAAAGAAGATACAAGAATCAATGTGAAAATTCACGCACAACAAGAAACAGAATTAAATGCTTTGGGACCAAACATTGATGAAACTGAATTAGCAAGTTTCGTTGATAAATTTGAAAAGATTGGCGAAGGGGATGCAGTGGTATTTTCAGGAAGTATTCCAGCCAACCTTCCTCAAAATCTTTACGACAAAATTATCAAGAAGATTAAAGCGAATGGAGCCCAATTTGCTGTTGATACGACTGGACAAGGTTTGTTAGATACTTTGGCAAATAACCCCTTAGTGATTAAACCTAATAACCATGAATTAGGCGAATTATTCAATGTTGAAATTGAAACTGATGAAGATATTGAAAAATATGCTAAAAAATTAATCGCGATGGGTGCTCAAAATGTCATGATTTCAATGGCAGAAAAGGGTGGCATGTTGGTATCTAAAGATCGTGTACTTAGAAGTTTTGCTCCCAAAGGAAAAGTTTTAAATTCTGTAGGAGCTGGTGATTCGATGCTTGCAGGATTTGTTGGAGAGTTTAATGAATCGCATGATTTAGCAAGAGCATTTAAACAAGGATTGGCTTGCGGAAGTGCAACTGCATTTTCACTTGATATTGCAACAAACAAAAAAATTGATGAGATTTTTAACGAAATCGAAGTCTTTGAAAAGTAAGGGGTAAAAGTTATGGAGATTAAAGATTTACTCAAGAAGAACTTAATGATTATGGACCTTAAAGCAGGTTCTAAAGCTGAAGCAATCAATGAAATGATTGATAAATATGTGAGCGAAGGTATTGTTACCGATCGCGAAACGTACCTAAAAGGAATTTTAGATCGCGAAGCTGAATCAACAACTGGTATTGGTGACGAAATTGCTATGCCACATGCTAAAACAGATGCAGTGAAAGAGGCAGCTGTACTCTTTGCTAAAAGTAGTAATGGGGTTGATTTTGATGCTTTGGACGGTCAACCCGTAAAGCTCTTCTTTATGATTGCAGCTCCAGAGGGTGCCAACAACGCTCATTTACAAGCCCTTGCTAAATTATCAAGTTTGTTGATTGATCCTGATTTAGTAGGAAAACTTAAGAATGCCCAATCACCAGATGAAGTGCTTGCGCTATTTGAAGCAGCTGAAGCTGAGAAAGACGTTGAAGATTCGAATGACGCTGCAACTGAAGTAGCTGATTCAAATAAGAAATCATTTATTGTCGCAGTATCAGCTTGCCCTAACGGAATTGCCCATACTTATATGGCCGAAGCAGCTTTAAAGAAAGCAGCTAAAGAAAAGGGAATCGAAATCAAAGTTGAAACAAATGGTTCTGAAGGTGTGAAGCATCGTTTGACTAACGAAGAAATTGCACGTGCTGATGGTGTTATCATTACCGCGGATAAAAAAGTTGAAATGGCACGTTTCGATGGTAAGCCACTTTTGAATCGTCCGGTTATCGATGGTATCAATAAAGCGAACGAACTGATTGATTTAGTTGAAACAAATCAAGCAAATACGTTCCATTCAACTGGAAATGACGCTGCTGAAGCTGAGTCATCAAATGGCGGATTTTGGAATGAAATCTACAAGGATTTAATGAACGGGATTTCCCACATGTTACCATTCGTTGTTGGTGGTGGGATTATTATGGCGCTATCGTTCTTTATTGAACGATATACGTCAGCCACTAGTTTATGGTTTACGTTCCCAAATGGAATTGGTAATTATGCATTTTCATTCTTAATTCCAATTCTTGCTGGATTTATTGCTCAATCAATTGGTGACTTACCGGCCTTGATGCCTGGTGTAGTCGGTGGTTATATGGCAACTCAGTCAGCAGCCAGTGTAATGCATACAACTAGTGTGTCAGGATTTATCGGTGGTTTGATCGCCGGTTTTGCTGCAGGTTTGATTATCAATGGATTGAAGAAATTCTTCAAATTTGTTCCTAAAACACTTGAAGGATTGAAGCCAATGTTGATTTATCCTATCCTAAGTTTGCTCTTAGTTGGAGCATTGATGTTCTTCGCAGTTAACCCAATTTTTGCTGCTGTTAACGCATGGGTAACCGGTGTGTTAGAAGGAATGGGTACCGGAAATGCAGTACTATTAGGTGCCGTATTAGCAGCGATGATGTCGATCGATATGGGTGGTCCCTTCAACAAAGCCGCTTACGCATTTGCCATCGCTGCATTTACCTCAACTAAGAATGGGGACTTGATGGCCGCTGTAATGGTCGGTGGTATGATTCCACCTCTAGCTACAGCAATTGCTACAACATTCTGGCCAAAGAAATTCACAGAACAAGAACGTGAAGCTGGCATTTCAAACTGGGTATTGGGATTATCCTTTATTACCGAAGGTGCCATTCCGTTTGCAACAGCCGATCCACTTCGTGTGATTGGTTCGAGTATCATTGGTTCAGCCATTGGTGGTGGACTAAGTCAATTCTGGAAGGTTAGTGTTCCTGCTCCCCATGGGGGATTGTGGGTGATTGCATTAGCTGATCATAAACTGTTCTATGTTCTTTCAGTAGTCATTGGTGCCGTAATTGCTGGTGTGATTATGGGACTATGGAAACCAGTTAAAAATCCAAAAAATGTATA
>JALAGR010000010.1 GCA_022712335.1 Pediococcus sp.
GTTATAATGCTATTTCTAATCTTCAAATCGTGAAAGATATGACGGTTCGTAAGCAAATGATGATGGATATGGCAGATGGTTTCGTTGCATTGCCAGGTGGTCCCGGTACTTTAGAAGAAATTTCTGAGGTGTTTTCTTGGTCATTAATCGGTAATAACAGTAAGCCTTGCGTTCTTTTTAATACTAATCACTACTATGATCATCTTCAAAATATGTACGATCATATGGTTTCTGAAGGTTTCCTTACAAGTCAAGCTCGTCAAAAACTATTGTTCACTGATTCAGTTAGTCAAATCGCTGAATTTATGGATTCATACGTTCCGCCTAAAATTCGAGAATACTAATTAGGACAACAATTCCCAGTATTTTAATAACAATTTGGTGCCAGCTAATCATTCGTAAAATAAATTGATCATTTACGAACGTGATGATTATTGCAGCTACTAGCCCAATGACGCCTAACCACCGTTGGGTAAATGCTAATAACATAAAACTACCGATGATAACTTTTACAATCATTAAGACTGTTTCATTTTGTCCTTTAATGGGTGCTTTGATGCGGCTTCGTACGCTAAATAGTAAAGCACCGCCATACAGCATCGTTAATATGATTCCAATGGTATGAATCATATCGTCCCCTCCTATATTTTTAACAACAGCAGACAAACTAACCCAACAGTAACAACTGAACGAATTGTGAAGTGTGACCAATTAATGTTGAAAAAAATCAATTGTCCATTAACCAATGTCACTGGAAGTGCTAATACCAACCCTGCGACTCCTAGCCAGGGTTGGATGAATGTCAAAAGCATTAAAGCCCCCACAGTAACGTTTAAAGCTGTAATCCATGTTTCAACTTGAACATCGATTCGACGTGCACTAAAAATTAAAATACCGCCGTACAGCATCGTTAATACAATTCCAACAACATGTATCATCTGGTCCACTTCCTTACTATACTCTAAAACGAAAACGCTTTCCTAAACTATTGTAACAATATATTAACAACATTTGCGAAAAATTTTATGGTTGACATCCCTCTTTGTTATCTATATAGTTAGTTACACAAGTAATTAAGTAATTTAGGAGGCGGATTTTTATGAATAATCAACCAATCGTGAGTGTTTCAGATTTGCGCAAGACTTATGGGGGTAAGAACGAAAAGCAATATGAAGCATTAAAGGGAATTAACTTCGACGTCCAACAAGGTGACTTTGTTGGAATCATGGGAGCTTCTGGCTCTGGTAAGACGACTTTACTAAATATGCTAGCTACTTTAGATAAGCCAACCAGCGGAAACGTTATGATTAATAACCAAGATGTTACCAAGCTAAAAGGAAATAAAATCGCAGATTTCCGTGCTAATGAAATTGGATTTATTTTCCAAGATTTCAATCTTTTAGAAACGCTAACAGCTGAAGAAAATATTGCACTTCCTCTATCGCTACAAGGCGTTAAGCGTAGTGCGATCACACAAGCAGTCAATGCTGTAGCTGAAACTTTATCAATTCAAGATCTTTTAAAGAAATATCCAACTGAACTTTCAGGTGGTCAAAAGCAACGTGTGGCTGCTGCTCGTGGAATCGTGCATAAACCTGCCCTTCTTTTAGGTGATGAACCTACTGGAGCACTTGATTCAAATAGTGCGCGTGAGTTGCTTGAACTTCTCACTGACATTAACCAAAAACAAGATGTTTCTGTACTACTTGTTACACATGATCCATTCTCAGCAAGTTTCTGTAACCGAATCTTGTTCATCAAAGATGGTGTTATTGGTCAAGAACTACACCGCAATGGAGATTCACGGACTGAGTTTTATCAAAGTATTCTTGAAAAACTCGGAACCTTTGAACAGTAGGAGGCCGACTAATGTTATCTAGACTTGCTCTTTCAAATATTAAGAATCGCCTGCGTGACTACATCGTCCTCTTGACCGGGTTGGTTATGTCATCAGCGATTTTCTACATGTTCGCTAATTTAGCAACGAATGAAGATTTTATTAAATCTAACGCAACTTTTAAATTCGCTGTACCTGTATTTTATTTTGGTGAAGTACTACTCGTGCTTATCACCTTTGTTTACGTTATGTACGCCAACTCTTTCCTACTAAATATGCGACTCCATGATTATGGCTTGTTCATGATGCTGGGAGCTAAAAAACGTCGTGTGGGGAGCTTGATGGTTTTCGAAACTTTGACCGTCGGGATCATTGCTACGGCAATCGGTTTAGCTTTAGGAGTTGGATTGACTGGTGGAATTTCAAGTTTACTATTTAATCATCTTGGAATCGTGCTTCATCACTTTAACTCGTTTTATTTCAAAGCATTTCTAACAACGATTATTTTGTACTTAGTACTTTTTGTAATTGCAGCAATTTTTAATCTTCAATCATTGATTCGAACACCTGTCCTAAAATTGCTTAAACAAAATGATACAGTCAATAAAATTAAGGTTCATGGTATTGGACTTTACTTTGCTGGGATTTTCGGTGTAATTTTAGTCGGGATTGGTTACTATGCTTTGGCAAAAATCATGGTTTACCAACTAGCTTCAATTCCAGTAGCTCTAGTAACGATCGTGCTTGGTAGTTATTTAATTTTCCGTTCTAGCATGACACTTATTATCGACCGTCTCAAAAAATCAAATTGGGCTCGTCGTAAATTAAATAGCTTCACCCTATCTCAAATCATGTTCCGTATCCAAGATTACACTAAGATTTTAACCATCACTTCTCTATTATTTGCGATGGCACTTGGGGCAATCACAGTGGGTTCTGGGTTTAACCGTCAAATTAACTCGATGGCCCAGGGGGCTAGTTCATATACACTTGCAATCAACAACCCTACTGCTAAAGAACAAAAATTAATTAAACAATTATCTGGTCGCTCTGTTGTTAGCTATGACCAAAAATTTAGTGGCAAACACGTCATTTACAACGAAGATCAATTTGCTCAACATCCATTTAAAGTAGTCAAAGCATCTAAAACTGAATCAGGACTTTTAAGTACGTCTAAAACTGTTCCTGTTTCTGTTGATCGTCTTAAAAAAGAAGTTAGCAGTCAAATCGATTTTATCAATTTAGGTGGATCCGTTTTTGATGCTTCAGCTAAGTTCTATTCCACTAAAGACTTCAATCAAATTGATGCTAAAGAAGGATCTGTTAGTGTAATCAACGTTAAAAGTATCGCTGAAAACCGTAAAGTTTTAGAAAAACTAAATACCAGCCAAGTTAAAGCCTTTCCTAAGATGGCAGAAAATGGTTTTGGTGCAGGAACTTTCCCTGCATATCAGTTAATTAGTGGGATTTATGGTGGACTTGAGTTTATTGGCTACTTCTTAGGTATTGCATTCCTTGCAATGCTAGCAAGTTGTTTAATGTTCAAGATTCTTTCCGGAACACAACAAGACAAGATCCGTTATAACTTGTTAACGAAGGTTGGTACGCGTCGCTCGCTACTTCGTCAAAGTATTAATCGCGAAATCTTTGTTTTATTCGCTCTTCCAGGAGCATTGGGAATTATTGATGTTCTCTTCGGACTTCAAATGTTTAAGGTATTCTTCAAAGATCCTTATTACAACATTCAATATCCAATCATAATTTTCATTGCACTCTACTCGTTATACTATTTCCTAACGACTTGGTTGTACAAGTTGATTGTGTTGCCTAAACA
>JALAGR010000095.1 GCA_022712335.1 Pediococcus sp.
AAATCAAGGAGGGTAGTTAAAATGACTAAGATTATTATGAAATTGGATACGCTAACTTGTCCAAGCTGCATGACTAAAATTGAAAATACTTTGAGTAAAATGGATGGGGTTAATAGCGTAAAAGTGCTATTTAATGCCAGCAAGATTAAAGTCGAAGTGGAACCCGATGTTGAAGGCGAAACTTTGAAACAAACGGTTGAAGGATTAGGTTACGCAGTTAAAGAACTTAAGACGAAAGTGAGTGAAGGATAATGCGCGAAGATATTCAAAAATTATACGAAGCCGAACAAAAGCAAAATGAAATTGACCATCATGTACCTACTGCAGGAGCGATGACCAATCATATTTTATCCAATTTACGTACGATGTCGACAAAATTAAATCAAACGGAATGGTATATCAAAGGCGCCAATTATTTTGCTGACCAACAATTTTTAAGTTCAATGCGCAAAACTGTGGATAACTATTTTAATCAACTTGGTCACCAATTAATCAACGTTGGGGAAAAGCCATCATCTGTTACAGAAGAATTCTCGGAATACAAAATGTTAAATGAAGATGCGCGTAATAAATATTTATCAGACCAAGAAATGTTTGCGATGTTAGTCAATGATATTCAAACAAGCAAACTTTTTATCAGTCGGGCAATTATCCTAGCACAAAAAGAAAGTAAATTTCCGCTCCAAAACTTTTTGATTGAGTTGGATGGAAGTTTAAATCAATTTTCAGCATCAATGCAAGCACGACTGGGCAAAACGCCCCTTGAAGGACTTGAAGATGATGAAGAGGACGATGATTAACATTGGCTAAAATACAAAGATGGCTCACGCAGTATTGGAACCAAATGACAATTATGGCAGGAATTTTAACTGCTGTGGGGTTATTCAGCCAGCACGGAATGAATAATATGCTGATTGCCAATTCTGCGTATGGACTGGCAACGTTGATTGCAGGCCTACCGATATTGACCAAAGCGATTTCTGCGTTACAAGCGTGGGTGATGAGCATTGAACTATTAGTCAGTATTGCGGTAGTCGGAGCGGTAGCAATTTTGGAATTGGAAGAAGCGGCAATGGTCACGTTTTTGTTTGTGCTGGGGAATCTTTTAGAACAGCGTACACTACAAAGGACTCATCGAGCGATTCAAAATTTAACTGAGATGCAGCCAACGACTGCAACGATTGTAGTGAATGGGCAACAACAAGTCGTTGAAATCGACGATGTTGAAGAAGGTGCAGTGTTAGTAGTTCGAGTTGGCGATCAGGTTCCGGTAGATGGCCAGATTATCAGTGGAGAGGCTGAAATTGATGAAGCATTAATTACTGGGGAATCTAAACTAGTAGAAAAAACTAGCGGAGACCAGGCGTATATGGGGTCGATTGTGGAAAACGGCCAGATTTTAGTTCAAGCACAAAAAGTTGGTGAAGATACTACTTTCGGAAAAATTATCGAGTTGGTGGAGGAAGCGCAAGATAATCAGGCACCAATGAGTAAAATGATTGATCGGTTTGCTAAGTATTACACACCATTTGTATTAGTTTTAGCGATTTTAATTTTCGCCATTACAAGAAATTTGCGATTAGCTATTACCATTTTAGTTTTGGCTTGCCCAGGCGCACTCGTGATTGGAGCACCTGTCTCAAATGTTGCGGGGATTGGTCGAGGAGCTAAAGCTGGAATTTTGATTAAAGGCGGCAGTGTGATTGACCAACTATCGCAAGTCGACACGATTTTATTCGATAAAACTGGGACGGTTACTGAGGGACGGCCAACGGTTAAAAGTATTAAAGAATATCAAGGTGACGGTTGGTTAAAGTTAGCAGCAAGTTTGGAAAAACAAACGAATCATCCGTTAGCGCGATCAATTGTGGAATATTACGAAAAACGAACTCAAACAGTAATTGATGATATTCAGATTCCAATTACGACGGTTAAGGGAACTGGGATTCAAAGCAAGTATCAAGGAGAAACGATTTGGATTGGAAGTCAGCGAATTTTAACCAATCAACCAATCGAGTTAACAGCGCAACAAAAAACAGATTTACAAACAATTGAAGAAGAAGGTCAGTCGGTGGTGCTAATGACGGCTGATAATCAATTGGTTTTGATGATAGGATTAATCGATCAGGTTCGTCCAGATGTGAAGTCGACGTTTGAAAAATTGAAACAAAATGGGATTGTACAACAGTGGATGTTGACGGGGGATCACACGGTGATTGCTAAAAAGGTGGCTAGATCAATTGGAATTGAACAGGTTAAAGCGCAAATGTTGCCAGAAGATAAAGCTCAATTTTTAGAACAACTTCAAAAACAAGGTCACTATGTGCTGTTCGTTGGGGATGGCATTAATGATAGTCCATCGATTGCGAAAGCTAACGTGGGAATTGCGATGGGGAGCGGTACTGATGTTGCGATCGAAACTTCGGATGTCGTTTTGATTGATTCTGAATTTTCAAATATTCAAAATGCACGCCGTATTGCCAAAGCTACTATGCGAAATACAATGCAGAATGTTTCGATTGCGATTGGAACCGTAATGTTATTATTGATTGGCGTGGTTTATGGCTGGGTAAATATGGCGAGTGGGATGCTTTTTCATGAAGTAAGTATCCTAATAGTCATTTTTAACGCAATGCGTTTATTAAGAATGAAGTTCTGAAAAAAATTAGTTCGGATAATAGCGCAATTGACAGCCCTTCCACCTAAATGAAGATAAGCTTGGGGGCTATGGTTTTTCGCATTTTTCCTGTATGATAGATGAGTAAGAATAAAAGAATGAGGTGAAGGACTTGGCGAACGCAGATTTATCAAATTTTGATAAAATCATTGTTTTGGATTTTGGTAGTCAATATAATCAATTGATTACGCGTAGAATCCGTGAATTCGGTATTTACTCTGAGCTTCTTTCTCATAAGATTACTGCTGAAGAAATCAAGAAGACCAATCCTAAAGGAATTATCTTCTCTGGTGGACCTAACAGTGTTTATGATGAAGATGCATTTCGAATTGACCCAGAAATTTATAAGTTAGGTATTCCAATTTTAGGTATTTGTTACGGAATGCAATTGATGACTTATAACTTAGGTGGTCGAGTTGAACCAGCTGATAACCGTGAATACGGTCATGCTGATATTGATGTGACTGATGATCGATCTGTCATGTTTAATGAACTTCCTGCAAAACAAACTGTTTGGATGAGCCATGGTGATTTGGTTCGTGAAGTCCCTGAAGGATTTAAGACAGTTGCAACTAGCGCAAACTGTCCAATTGCCTCAATGGCTGACGACACTCGTAAATTCTATGGTGTTCAATTCCATGCTGAAGTGCGCAACACTCAATACGGTAACGAAATTCTTCGTCACTTTGCATTTGATGTGTGTGAAGCACAAGCAAATTGGTCAATGAATGACTTCATCGACATGCAAGTACAACAAATCCGCGAAACTGTAGGAGATCGTAAGGTTCTTCTTGGTCTTTCCGGTGGTGTTGATTCTAGTGTTGTTGGTGTATTGCTTAACAAAGCAATCGGTGACCAATTAGTATGTATCTTCGTTGATCACGGTTTACTCCGTAAGGGCGAAGCAGAACAAGTTATGGAGAGTCTAGAAGGTAAGTTTGGTTTGAACATCGTTAAAGTCGATGCTCAAGATCGTTTCTTAGATAAGCTTGCTGGCGTTTCAGATCCTGAAAAGAAACGTAAGATTATTGGTAACGAGTTCATCCAAGTATTTAATGATGAAGCTCAAAAACTTAAAGGAATTGACTTCCTTGCTCAAGGTACGCTTTACACTGATGTGATTGAAAGTGGAACAGACACTGCTCAAACAATTAAATCTCATCATAACGTTGGTGGCCTTCCAGAAGACATGCACTTTGAATTAATCGAACCTCTTCGTACTTTGTTTAAGGACGAAGCTCGTGACCTTGGTGAAAAATTGGGGATGCCTGAAGACCTTGTTTGGCGTCAACCATTCCCAGGCCCTGGTTTGGGAATTCGTGTCATTGGTGAAATTACTGAAGACAAACTTCAAATCGTTCGTGACAGCGACTTGATTCTTCGTGAAGAAATCAAGAAGGCTGGTCTCGACCGTGATATCTGGCAATACTTTACTGTTTTACCTGGTATTCGTAGTGTTGGTGTAATGGGTGACGGACGTACTTACGATTACACAGTTGGTATCCGTGCCGTTAACTCGAT
>JALAGR010000096.1 GCA_022712335.1 Pediococcus sp.
GATGGAAAACATCCAGGATTTGATGTTTATCATTCTAAACGTATGAAAGAGTTGCGCGAAAAATTAAAAGATGAAGTGAATTGGAATGTCCTAAAAGTGGTCAACGAGAAGGATCAAAATATGATTCAGCAATTGATTATGATGATTTTCTTTCATTCTTTTGCAAATTATTTTGTGCATTCTATGAACACTGATTCTGATCCAGAAGATGTTCAAAAAGAAATTGAACGGAATCTAAGTTGGTTGGAATACGGTGCAAGAAGAACGGAGGATAAATAGTTATGTGGAAATTACTAAAGTCTCGCTTTACATGGTGGGCAGTAATTGTTGGTACGCTTTTCTTGATAGTTCAAATTGCAGGTGATTTAACATTGCCTAATATTACATCCGATATTATCAATAATGGTGTTGCCAAAAATGATATTGGATACATCTGGAACTCCGGTTTCAAAATGTTGCTAGTTTCATTAATAGGTTTGATTGGTGCAGGGGTAAACGTATTTTTCGCTGCGACTCAGGCTCAAAAAGTTGGTAATAAAATTCGGAGTGATCTTTTTAGAAAAATTTCATTTATGTCCAATTATGAATTTGAACAATTTGGGGAAGCATCCTTAATCACGCGTACGACAAATGATGTTATTCAAATCCAAAACGTAGTTGTTATGATTTTAAGAATGATGTTAATGTCACCAATTATGCTAGTGGGTGCTGGATTTATGGCTTATCAAAAACAATCTGAGTTAACAATGGTTTTCTTAGTTACTTTGCCACTATTAGCAATTTTTGTCGGAATCATCATGTTCTTTGCAGTTCCTTTATTTAAAGGACTTCAAAAGAAAATTGATCGAATTAACCTAGTTTTCCGTGAAGGGTTGACTGGAGTACGAGTAATTCGTGCTTTCAACCAAGATCAATTTGAACAAGATCGTTTTGCTGATGCTAACCATGATTACATGAGAACTGGTATCAAAGTATTTACGATTGTTTCCTTTATGTTCCCAGTAATGACCTTACTAATGAGTGGAACTAACATTGGTATCGTTTGGTATGGAGCACACTTGATTGCTAACCAAACCATGGAAGTTGGTAGTTTAGTTGCCTTTATGACATACGCTACACAAATTTTGATGAGTTTTATGATGCTTTCAATGGTTTTCGTAAGTATTCCTCGTGCTTCAGCTTCAGCAGCTCGTATTAATGAAGTTTTGAATTCTAAAAACAGTGTCACAGATCAAGAAAACGTTGAAAAAATGGTTGATGGTTCAACAGCTACATTGGCTTACAACAACGTTAAGTTTAGATATCCAGGGGCTGAACGACTATCAATCGATAACGCTAACTTTAAAGCTAAAGCTGGCGATACAGTTGCTGTTATCGGTGGAACGGGTTCAGGTAAAACAACTTTAATTAGTTTGTTGCCACGTTTGTTTGATCCAGAATCTGGTTCTATTGAGTTAAATGGTGTTGATATCAAAAATTTAAGTCAACATAACTTACACGAACAAGTTGCGTTTGCACAACAAAAAGCAGTGCTCTTCAAAGGAACTATCCGCGAAAACATGCGTTATGGAAATGAAGATGCTACCGATGAAGAAATTTGGCATGCATTAGAAGTCGCTCAATCAACAGAATTTATTACACGTGATGGTGATGGACTCGATACTTTTGTTGAACAAAATGGGGATAACTTCTCTGGTGGACAAAAGCAACGTTTATCAATTGCTAGAACTTTGGTTAAAAAAGCTAAAGTTTATGTGTTTGATGATTCATTCTCCGCTCTTGATTTTAAGACGGATGCTAACTTGAGAAAAGCACTTCGTGAAGATCCTGAAATTCAAAAGAGTATTGTTATTATTGTTGCTCAACGAATTGCAACGGTTGCTGATGCTGACTTAATCCTTGTTTTAGAAGATGGAAACGTCGTTGGACAAGGTACTCATGCGGAATTGAAGCAATCAAGCAAAACTTATCAAGAAATTATCGAATCACAAATTAAGGAAGGAGATCAAGCAAATGGCTAAAGCAAATAATGCAGCACGTCCACAAAATGGACCACGGCCAGGCGGTCATGGTGGACCACATGGCGTAATCGAAAAGCCTAAAAACTTTTGGAAGTCAGCTGGTCGATTGGTGAAATACCTTTCGCCTTGGATGTTTGGTTTCATCATTGTCCTTATTTTTGCAGCAATCTCAACCATTCTCCAAATTCGCGCACCTAAAATTTTAGGTGAAGCTACAACTGAAATTTTTAAGGGTGTGATGAAGGGTGCGGCTCAGATGAAGATGGGCGTACCTGTTCATAAATTTCCAATTGATTTCACTAAAATCGTTGAAATTTTAACTTCTGTTGGTCTTTTGTATGGACTTTCAGCAGCCTTTAGTTTTGTTCAACAAGTTGTAATGACACGTGTTTCTCAAAAAGCAGTCGCTCAACTTCGTGCTGATTTTAAAAACAAGATGCAAAAACTTCCAATTTCATATTACGATACTCATTCGAATGGGGACATTATGAGTCGTATGACCAATGATATGGATAATATCAGTTCGACATTGCAACAAAGTTTGACGCAATTAGTAACAAGCTTCTTCCAATTTGTAGGTGTCTTGTACATGATGCTAACAATTAGTTGGAAACTAACTTTACTTGCGATTGCAACGGTTCCACTTAGTTTGATTGTCGTTGCGATTGTGGCACCTAAGTCACAAAGATTTTTCAAATCACAACAAAAGCATTTAGGTTTAATGAATAACCAAGTCGAAGAAACGTATGCAGGTCATACTGTAATCAAGACTTTTAATCATGAACAAGATGCAATTGAAGAATTTGAAAAAGAAAACGTTAAGTACTACAAATCAGCTTGGAAAGCCCAATTTATTAGTGGTTTGATTATGCCGTTGATGAACTTTGTTAAGAATATTGGGTACTTGATGGTTGCTGTAATTGGTGGTGTGCAAGTTGCTCATGGTAATCTTTCATTAGGTAATGTGCAAGCGTTCCTACAATATACACAACAATTTTCACAGCCAATCACACAAATTGCTAACATTGCCAATACGCTTCAAATGACAATGGCTTCAGCAGAACGAGTTTTTGAAGTGCTTGACGAACCTGAAATGGAAGACCTCCATTCTGATGTAGCAGATGTTAAGACAGATGCTAAGATGATTTTTGATGATGTTGACTTCCGCTATGTAGAAGACAAGCCATTGATTCGTAACTTCAACTTACGAGTTGAACCAGGTGAAATGATTGCGATTGTTGGGCCTACTGGAGCTGGTAAAACAACGATTATCAATTTGATCGAACGTTTCTATGATGTTAATTCTGGAACGGTTTATCTCGACGGAAAAGATACGCGCAATATGGAACGAACTGAATTACGTTCTAAGATCGCAATGGTACTTCAAGATACTTGGCTCTTTACTGGAACGATTCGCGATAATATCAAATATGGTCGTGAAGGGGCAACGGATGAAGAATTATATGCAGCAGCTGAAGCAGCGCATGCAGATACATTTATTCGTCAGTTACCAGAAGGTTATGACACGGTCTTGAATGAAGCAGCTTCTAATATTTCGCAAGGACAACGTCAATTATTGACGATTGCTCGTGCATTCTTAGCTGATCCTGAAATCTTAATTTTGGATGAAGCTACTAGTTCAGTGGATACACGAACTGAAGTATTGATTCAAAAAGCGATGAACAACTTGCTAAATAACCGAACAAGTTTTGTGGTTGCTCACCGACTATCAACCATCCGAAATGCTCAAAATATTGTAGTGGTTAACAACGGTCAAATCGTTGAAACTGGAAATCATGACAGCTTGATGGACCAAAATGGGTTCTACGCTGACTTGTATAATTCTCAATTTGCGAGTGGAGAAGTAATTTAAATTTTAATGGATTATTCAACGTTTGAAATAAAACGATGGATAATCCATTTTTTGTTATATAA
>JALAGR010000097.1 GCA_022712335.1 Pediococcus sp.
AAATAACATCATATTGGGATTGGGTTATCAAAAATAGTGGAATTCAATCATCATTACTTCAAGTACTATGCGACAAGTCGGTACCGGAATTTGAAGACAATGTTCTGACTGTCAAAGTTGATAACCAAATTACTAAAAATTTTCTAAACGATGATGTTTTGCACACTCTTAGTGATACGTATCAAAAAGTTGGATTCGATGCTGTTAAAATCAAACCAATTATTGATGACAATCGTGCTCAAGAACGGATGCAGGCTTATCATGAAGAAAAAATCAAACGCGATCAGGCCATCGTTCAAAAAGCAACAGAAGCAATTAAAAAAGCTGAGAGTAAGAAAACGGCTTCCGATAAAGGAATGCCTGAGGTTAATGGTAAGGTTCAAATGGGTAAACCGATCAACGGCAAAGATAATATTGTGCAGTTGCGAGATATTACTCAAGAAGAACGCTCGGTTGCAATTGAAGGATATATTTTTGATGCGGAAGTTAAAGTATTACGTTCTGAACGCCAACTTTTAATTTTTAAAGTAACAGATTATACGTCTTCAATCACAATTAAGAAGTTTTCAAGAAACGAAGCCGATGAACAACTCTTTTCTGCAATCAAAAAAGGGATGTGGGTCCGTGTACGTGGAAGCATTCAAGAAGATAGTTTTATGAAAGACTTAACTATGAATGCTTACGATATCATGGAAGTTAACCATGCTGATCGTCAGGATACTGCTGAAGATAAGCGGGTTGAACTTCATTTGCATACCAACATGAGTACAATGGATGCAACTAATGGTATCAGTGATTTAGTTGGGCAAGCAGCTAAGTGGGGCCATCCTGCAATTGCAGTAACTGATCATGCGGGACTACAAGCTTTCCCAGAAGCTCATTCGGCTGGTAAGAAAAACGGAATCAAAACGCTTTTTGGTGTAGAAGCTAACCTAGTTGATGATGGGGTGCCGATTGGATACAATAGCGAGCATCGTCCTCTCAAGGGTGGCAAGTACGTTATCTTTGACGTGGAAACTACTGGTTTATCAGCGATTTACGACAAAGTAATCGAATTATCAGCGGTTAAAATGGAAAATGGGAATGTGATTGATCAATTTGAAGAATTTATTGATCCAGGATTCCCGCTTTCAGAAACAACCATCAATTTAACAAGCATTACCGATGATATGGTTCGCGGTTCGATGAGTGAAAAAGAGGTCTTTACTAAATTTAGAGAATTTTATGAAGATGCGATTATCGTCGGACATAATGTTACTTTCGATATTGGATTTATGAATACAGGTTATCTCCGTCATGATATGGAAGAAATTAAAAATCCGATTATTGATACTTTGACGTTAGCCCGTTTCCTATATCCAACGTTGAAGGGATATCGTTTGAATACATTGGCTAAAAAGTTCGGCGTAGCTCTTGAACATCATCACCGGGCAATCTTTGATTCGGAGACCACGGGGCACTTATGTTACCTCTTCTTAAAAGATGCTGAAGAACGCTATGGAATTGAGTATCATGATCAATTAAATGATCACATGACAGAAAATGAAGCTTATAAGCATGCTCGTCCAAGTCATGCAATTTTGATTGCTAAAACGCAAGCAGGATTAAAAAATCTATTTAAATTAGTTTCTATGTCCAACGTTGAATACTATTATCGCGTGCCACGGATTCCACGTTCAGAACTAGAACGTCTCCGTGAAGGAATTATTGTTGGTTCAGCATGTTCAAGTGGAGATGTATTCACGGCCATGATGCAAAAAGG
Source organism: Pediococcus sp. (assembly GCA_022712335.1). GTDB lineage: Bacteria > Bacillota > Bacilli > Lactobacillales > Lactobacillaceae > Pediococcus. The sequence goes on from JALAGR010000097.1 coordinate 1,763, forward strand.
TTATGCAGATGCTCGTCGCAAGGCGAAGTTTTATGATTACTTAGAAGTCATGCCAAAGCCGGTTTACCAACCACTAATTGAACAGGAATTAGTTAGCGATAATAAGAAGTTAGAAGAAATCATTTCTAACATTGTTAAACTGGGTGATGATCTTGATATTCCAGTTGTTGCAACGGGTGATGTTCATTATCTGAACCCGCAAGACTATATCTATCGTAAAATTTTGATTAATTCGCAGGGTGGTGCTAACCCGCTAAATCGTTCAGAGTTGCCTGATGTTCATTTCAGAACGACGGATGAAATGTTAGAAGACTTTTCATTTTTGGGTTCCGAAATGGCGCATAAATTAGTAGTTGAGAATTCAAATAAAATTGCTGACAGTGTTGATGATGGAATCAGCCCAGTTAAGGACAAATTGTATACGCCTAAAATGCCTGGAGCTGAAGATCGAATCAAACAGCTCTCAATGGATCGTGCCCATGCTTTATACGGGGATGAACTGCCAGAAATTGTTCAAGAGCGTTTGGACAAAGAGTTGACCAGTATTATTGGAAATGGTTTCTCAGTAATTTATCTAATTGCGCAGCGTCTAGTGCATAAGAGTAACAAAGATGGATACTTAGTTGGTTCTCGTGGTTCGGTTGGTTCAAGTTTCGTGGCGACGATGTCAGGAATTACTGAAGTTAATCCTTTGCCACCACATTATCGCTGTCCTAAGTGCCAATATTCGTTCTTCTATACGAAGGGTGAGTATGGTTCTGGATATGACCTCCCTGATAAGGAATGTCCGGATTGTGGAACGATGATGATCGGGGATGGACAAGATATTCCGTTTGAAACTTTCCTTGGTTTTAAAGGGGATAAGGTTCCCGATATCGATTTGAACTTCTCGGGTGACTATCAACCAATTGCCCATAATTACATGCAGGTCTTGTTTGGAAAAGACAACGTGTTCCGAGCTGGTACAATCGGTACGGTTGCTGATAAGACAGCCTTTGGATATGTTAAAGCGTATGAAAGAGATACGGCGCAACATCTACGCGGCGCTGAAATCGAACGCTTGGCAAAAGGTGCAACTGGCGTTAAACGAACTACAGGACAACATCCAGCTGGTATTCTAATTGTTCCTGATTACATGGATGTATATGATTTTAGTCCAATTCAATATCCAGCGGATGACCAATCAGCTGCTTGGGAAACAACCCATTTTGATTTCCATTCGATTCATGACAATATTTTAAAAATGGATATTTTGGGACATGATGATCCAACAATGATTCGTAAACTTCAAGATTTATCAGGGATTGATCCAGAAACGATTCCTACGGATGATCCTGGAGTAATGAAGATTTTCTCTGGTCCTGAAGTTTTAGGCGTAGATGAAAAACAAATCCAATCTAAGACAGGGACTTTGGGAATTCCTGAATTTGGGACACGCTTTGTGCGCGGAATGTTGGAAGAAACGCATCCAACCAGTTATTCAGAACTCCTCCAAATTTCTGGGTTATCCCATGGTACCGATGTGTGGTTGGGTAATGCTGAAGAATTGATCAAAGCTGGTACCGTAACTTTGAAAGATGTTATTGGTTGTCGTGATAATATCATGATGGATTTAATTCACTACGGACTAGATTCACAGTCATCATTCCAAATCATGGAAAGTGTACGTAAGGGTAAAGGAATTCCAGAAGGTTACGAAGAGAAGATGCGTGAAGCAAATGTACCAGGCTGGTATATTGAGTCGTGTGGGAAGATTAAGTATATGTTCCCACGAGCCCATGCTTCTGCGTACGTCTTAATGGCGTTACGAATTGCCTACTTCAAGGTCTACTATCCATTGGTTTATTACGCTGCATACTTTACGGTTCGTGCTGATGATTTCGATATCGTGTCGATGTCACGGGGAAAAGAATCTTTAAAGAATCGGATGCAAGAAATCAACGATAAGGGTAATGAAGCATCAACCAAAGAAAAGAACTTGTTGACGGTGCTAGAGTTAGCTAATGAAATGTTAGAACGTGGATTCGAGTTCAAGATGATTGATATCGAAAAATCAGATGCTGAAGAATGGTTAATCGAAGGCAAAACTTTAATTGCACCATTTAATGCATTACCTGGATTAGGATTAAACGTTGCTAAGCAAATTGTAGCTGCTCGAGCTGATAAACCATTCCTTTCTAAAGAAGATTTATCAAAACGTGGACATGTTTCGCAAACTTTAATTGAATTTATGACGGAAAACAACGTGTTAACGGAGTTGCCAGACGAGAATCAGTTGAGTTTATTCTAATAATTTGCAAAAATACCCATATAATGGTATATTCAGAGTAGTAATTTGATACTCGTTAATTGAGTGAGCAGCGATGCTCACTCTTTTTATTGGCAAAATATAATCTGGAGGTTCAAGTTTGAGTAACAATGTTATTGAAAAGGTGACGGAATTAGTCCAACCAATTACTGATCGCCATAATTTTGAACTTGTTGAAGTTGAATTTGTAAAAGAAGGTCAAGGTTGGTTCCTAAGAGTCTATATTGACAAGACCGGCGGTATTAACATTGAAGAATGTGCCATGGTCAGTGATGAGCTAAGTGAAATTTTGGATGCACAAGATCCAGACCCAATTCCACAAGCTTATTTCTTAGAAGTGTCTTCTCCAGGGGCTGAACGACCTTTAAAAACTAAAGAAGATCTCGAAAAATCGGTTGGTGAATACATTCATGTTTCACTTTACGCATCGATTAATAAGCAAAAAGTTTTCGAAGGCTACCTCAAAAGCTTTGAAAATGACGAAATTGTTTTGGACTATTTAGATAAAACTAGACATAAAGAACTTAAAGTAACGTATGATCAAGTTGCATTTGCTAGATTAGCAATTAAGATTTAGAGGAGAGTTTAAAATGAGTAAAGAAATGATTACCGCTCTTGATATCTTAGAAAAAGAAAAGGGAATCAGAAAAGAAGTTATCGTTGAAGCACTTGAAGCTGCATTAGTTTCAGCTTTCAAGCGTAACTACGGTCAAGCTCAAAACGTTGAAGTAGAATTTAACGACCGTAAAGGTGACATTCACGTTTATGCCGTTAAAAAAGTTGTTGAAGAGGTTGAAGATGAACAGCTCGAAGTTAGTTTGGCTGACGCATTGATGATTAATCGTGCCTACGAACTTGACGATGAAATCAGATTTGAAGTTACACCTAAAAACTTCGGCCGAATCGCAGCTCAAACTGCTAAACAAGTCATTATGCAACGCGTTCGTGAAGCTGAACGTGGTGTGATTTACGAAAAATATGGTCAATATGAAGACGAAATCGTGACTGGGGAAGTATCTCGTCGTGATAACCGTTACGTCTATGTTGACCTTGGTGGCGTTGAAGCTGTAATGGCTAAACCAGACCAAATTCCTGGTGAACAATATGAACCACATGATCATATCAAGGTTTATATTACTAAGGTAGAAAATAACGGAAAAGGACCTCAAATTTTCGCATCAAGAACTGATGCGGGACTTTTGAAACGCCTCTTCGAACAAGAAGTTCCTGAAGTTTACGATGGAACAGTTGAAATTATGTCAGTTGCTCGCGAAGCTGGAGACCGTGCGAAAATTGCTGTTCGTTCTAATGATCCAGACATTGATGCAGTAGGTACTTGTGTTGGTGCTAAAGGACAACGTGTTCAAACGATCGTTAATGAACTTCATGGTGAAAACATGGATATTATTGAATGGAAAGAAGATCCAGCTGAGTATATTGCGAACGCTCTTAAACCTTCAGAAGTTATTGATGTATTATTTAATGAAGAAGACGAAAACTACTGCATGGTAATCGTTCCTGACTACCAACTTTCATTAGCAATCGGACGTCGTGGACAAAACGCACGTTTAGCTGCTAAATTAGTTAACTTCAAAATCGACATCAAGTCTGAAACAGATGCTTCAGAATATGCTGAAGAAGAAGATCCAGAGGAAAGTACAGAAGAAACCGCTGAATAAACCATTGGAGGTGCGTTTTTAATGAAAACCAGAAAAATACCAATGCGTAAAGACATTGTTACTAACCAAATGTTTCCTAAAAAGGAACTCGTTCGAGTTGTTAAAAACAAGGAAAATGAAGTAGCAATCGATCCTACAGGTAAAGCTGCAGGTCGCGGTGCTTACATTGGATTAGATGTCGAAATTGCTAAAAAAGCAAAAAAGAAGCGAACTTTTGATCAAGCGTTTAAAATTAAAGTTGACGACCAGTTTTACGACGACTTAATTGCTTACGTTGATCATCAGCAAGCACGAAAAGAGTTATTTGGTAAATAATGATCAAAGAAGATATTAGTAAATACCTTGGATTGATGCGACGCTCAGGTAATTTAATTACTGGACAAGAGTTAGTACTCGGTGCAATTAGAAGCCAAAAGGCCAAAGTCGTTCTGGTAACAGAAGATATTGGAGAAACCTCCAAAAAGAAAATTATTGATAAGTGTCATTTTTACGAAGTTCCGTTTGTTATTCTGGGAACTAAAGAAGATCTTTCGAAAGCTATTGGCCAAGAAAGATCGGTAGTGGCAACTGCTAATAATGGATTTTCAAAGGGGTTACTCAAGAAAATAAATGAATAGGAGCGTGAAACGATGGGCAAAAAGAGAATTTATGAATTAGCCAAAGAAATCAACGTTTCGAGTAAAGATATTATTGAAAAGGCGCAGGCAGACGGTCTTGATGTCAAGAACCACATGTCAACGCTAGACGATGCTTCTGAAAAGCATTTACGCAATGCTTTCAAAAAAAATACTACTACAAGCAAACCGGAAGAAAAACGGACACCTAAATTCCGTTCAAGCAAAACTGGTAAAACTGTGGTTAAGAAAAGCGACCATCCAGCAGCTGATGGAACGAAGGGTATTCAAAGATTGAAATCATCAAACACTGAAAGTACTACAAGTAATAATAAGAACACTAATAACAATGGTAACCAAAACCGTAACAACGGAAATGGTCGTCCAAACAATAATCAAAATCGTCCTAACAACAATCGTAACCAAAATAATCGTAATGCTAAGCGTCCTAACCAACCTAAGCGTGACGAAAAACAAGATCGTATCCGCGCTTCAGTAGCTGAAGCAGCTCGTATGGCTGCTCAAGCTACTCATGAAATTGCTAACGAAAAGCCAAAGCCACAAGCTTCTCGTCAACGCAATAATAGTGCTAAGCCTGGTGAACAACGTCGTGAAGGTGGTAATAACCAAAGCCGTCCAAACAACAATAATAACCGCAATACTAATAGCACAAATCGTCCTGCAAATAATAATCGTCCAACGAACAATAATCGCAGTAACGAAAATCGCCCAAGTCGTCCTAACAACAACCAGACGACAAATAACCGTCCAACTAATACCAATGCTAGACCAGCTGCTTCAGCAGCAACAACGTCTAACACTGCTAACAGTGGCGAAAAGAAAGAAAATCGCTTCAGCGGGCGTAACAACAATTCTAAGGGTGGTAATCGTTTTGGTAACAACCAAAACCGTCCATTCAATAAAGAAAATCGTAAAAACAAAAAGAGAAACAGAAAAGCTAAACGCGATGGCCGTATGAAAGAAACTACTAACAAAGTCGTTACTGTTCGTAAGGAACGTCCATTGCCAGAAGTACTTGAATACAGCGAAGGAATCAACGTAGCAGAAATTGCTAAGAAGATTCACCGTGAACCAGCTGAAATCATCAAGAAGTTGTTCATGATGGGTGTAATGGTTAACCAAAACCAATCACTTGATAATGATACAGTTGAACTTCTTGCTGCTGATTACGGTATCGCAGCTCAACAAAAGGTTGAAGTTGATATCTCTGATATTGATAAAATCTTTGAAGATGAAGAAAAGAATACAACTAACTTGGAAGCTCGTCCTCCAGTTGTTACAATCATGGGACACGTTGATCATGGTAAAACAACCTTACTTGATAAGCTTCGTCACAGTCACATTACTGAAGGTGAAGCTGGTGGTATTACTCAAGGTATCGGTGCTTACCAACTTAACCATGATGATAAGTTAATTACTTTCCTTGATACACCAGGACATGCTGCATTTACTGAAATGCGTGCTCGTGGTGCTGATGTTACTGATATTACGATCTTAGTGGTTGCTGCTGATGATGGTGTTATGCCACAAACAATTGAAGCTATCAACCATGCTAAGGCTGCTGAAGTGCCAATTATCGTAGCCGTTAATAAGATTGATAAGCAAGGAGCAAATCCTAACCACGTTATGGAACAATTGACTGAATATGGTCTTATTCCTGAATCATGGGGTGGAGATACAATCTTTGTTGAAATCTCAGCTAAATTAGGTAAGAACATTGACGAATTGCTCGACATGATTTTACTTCAAGCTGAAGTTCTTGAACTTAAGGCTAACCCAGACCAAAACGCTGCTGGATCAGTTATCGAAGCTCAATTGGATCCAGGTAAGGGTTCAATCGCTACTATTCTTGTTCAACAAGGTACAATGCACGTAGGTGACCCAATTGTTATTGGTAATACCTTCGGTCGTATCCGTACTATGATTAACGAACATGGCCGTCGTGTTAAAGAAGCTACACCATCAACACCAGTGGAAATTACTGGTTTGAACGGTGTTCCTGAAGCTGGTGACCGTTTCGTAGTCTTCGATGATGAAAAATCAGCCCGTGCTGCTGGTGAAGAACGTGCTAAACGTGCTCAAATGGAAGAACGTAAGCGCAGTAACCACGTTACTTTAGACAACCTCTTTGATTCCCTTAAAGAAGGCGAAATGAAGAAAGTTGACATTATCATCAAAGCTGACGTTCAAGGTTCAGTTGAAGCTTTAGCCGACAGCTTACAAAAGATTGAAGTTGAAGGTGTTCGTGTTAATACCATCCATAAAGCCGTTGGTGCTATCAACGAAAGTGATGTTACACTTGCTGCTGCAAGTAATGCCATCATTATTGGTTTCAATGTTCGTCCTACAGCTCAAGCTAAACAAATGGCCGACTCTGAAGATGTTGATATTCGTCTCCACCGTGTTATCTATAACGCAATCGACGAAGTTGAATCAGCAATGAAGGGTATGCTTGAACCAGTTTACGAAGAAGAAATCATCGGACAAGTTGATATTCGTGAAACTTACAAGGTTTCTCGTGTTGGTACAATCGCTGGTGGATTTGTAACTGAAGGATTTATTCAACGTGATTCTGGCGTTCGTTTAATCCGTGATGGTGTTGTAATCTACGAAGGTAAGCTTGGTAGTCTTAAACGCTTCAAGGATGACGTTAAAGAAGTTAAACGTGGATTTGAACTTGGTTTAACGATTGAAAACTACAACGATGTAAAAATCGGTGATGTTGTTGAAGCATACCGCATGAAAGAAGTACCAGTTGAGTAGATAGGAGGAATCTATTATGGCTCGACAATACCGTTCTGACCGTTTGTCACAAGAAATCGAAAAAGAAGTTAGTGATATTCTCCGCCGTCGTGTGCGTGATCCTCGTGTTGAAGGAATCACAATCACAGGTGTCGATGTGACCGGCGATTTACAACAAGCAAAAATTTATTACAGCATTTTGTCTGATAAAGCTTCAGACGATCAAAAAACAAAAGCTGGACTTGAAAAAGCTTCTGGCTTAATTCGTAAAGAATTGGGAAGTCGTCTATCAATCTATAAGACTCCTGAACTTAGTTTTGTCCGTGATGAATCAGTTCAATATGGAGATAAGATTGATCAATTACTTAATCAATTAAATCGCGATTAAATTTTAAAAGAGCATGGGTTGATAGCCGATGCTCTTTTTATCGTCTTTTTATAAAGCGCTTTCAAAAGTGATGCGGAGGGTTTATAATGGAATTGTGAATTAGAATACATAATTGTTTGTAAATTTGGAGGTCGTAAAATGAAAGCAGCTGTAGTTAGAGATAATAGTGATGGATACGTAGATATCGTTGAAAAAGAATTACGTCCTATTAAATCAAATGAAGCATTAGTGGACGTTGAATATTGCGGAGTTTGTCATACCGATTTACATGTTGCTAGTGGGGATTTTGGAGAAAAACCAGGGCGAATCATTGGTCACGAAGGTATTGGTATTGTTCGTGAGATTGGTAAGGACGTTGATAGTTTAAAGATTGGTGACCGTGTTTCGATTGCATGGTTCTTTGAAGGATGTGGGCGTTGCGAATATTGTACAACTGGTCGTGAAACTTTCTGCCGTAGTGTTCAAAATGCAGAATATACTGTTGATGGTGGGATGGCTGAACAAGCAATTGTTGTCGCTGATTATGCAGTTAAAGTTCCCGAAAATTTAGATCCTGTACAAGCTAGCTCAATCACTTGTGCTGGTGTGACAACTTATAAAGCAATTAAAGTTTCTAAAGTGCATCCAGGCGAATGGCTAGCGATTTACGGAGCGGGTGGACTTGGAAACCTTGCAATTCAATATGCTAAAAATGTTTTTAACGCTAAAATAATCGTAGTCGATGTTAATGATGACAAGCTAGCTTTGGCAAAGAAGTTGGGCGCTGAAATTACTATAAATTCTCTTCATGAAGATCCTGCCAAAGTGATTCAAGAAAAATGTGGTGGTGCTCATGGAGCAGTTGTTACGGCGGTGGCTAAGGCAGCATTTGATTCAGCTGTCGACTGTTTACGGGCTGATGGAGTGCTGGCAGCGGTAGCACTTCCAGTCGACACCATGGACCTTTCCATTCCACGGGTCGTTTTAGACGGAATCCAAGTAGTGGGATCATTAGTTGGTACGCGTGCTGATCTGGCAGAGGCTTTCCAATTTGGAGCGGAAGGCAAAGTGAAACCAATTGTTCAAACCCGTGCATTATCAGAAGTGAACGATATTATAGACGAAATGCGTGCAGGTCAAATCGAGGGACGCATGGTTGTCGACATGAAAAAATAATTTAAATTAAGATTAAGATTAGACAAGTGCATCAGTGATGATGGACTTGTTTTTATTTGGACGAAAAATAAGGCGAAATCTTTTTAATACACTAGAAGTAATGTAAAATGGCTAGAGAAGAGTGCATTTTTAATGCAGAATGAGAGGTTACATTAAGATGGATGGAATTATTCCAATCAATAAAGAACGCGGCATGACTAGTCACGATGTCGTCGCTAAAGTTCGTGGGATTTTAAGAACTAAAAAAGTTGGGCATAGTGGAACGTTAGATCCAAGCGTTGACGGTGTTTTACCAATTTGTGTCGGTCGAGCAACTAAAGTAGTGGATTACTTGATGGGCTTTGGGAAAATTTATAAAGGTTCCATTACACTTGGATTTTCAACGACGACTGAGGATTTAGATGGTGAAGTGGTCGAATCAGAAAAGCTCAGCGAACCGCTTACGGACGAACAAATTAACCAGGCATTGGCTACCATGACGGGAACGTTGATTCAAATTCCGCCCATGTATTCTGCCGTTAAAGTGAATGGTCGCAAGCTATATGAGTACGCACGTGCTGGTGAAACGGTCGAACGCCCACAACGTGAAATTAATGTTTACGACTTTGTTCAAACGCGTCCATCAGTTTTTGATGAAGAAAAGGGTCAGCAAACCATTTATTTTGAAGTTAGCTGTGGTAAGGGAACGTACGTAAGAACTTTAGCCGTTGATTTTGGACGTCATTTTGGGCTTCCAGCAGTAATGTCAGATTTAACTCGGTTAGCTAGCGGCGGTTTTAAATTAGAAGAGTGTCTGACACTAGCTGATTTAGAACAAGCACGTGATGATGAACGAGTCGCTGAAGTTATGTACCCATTGGATCGAGCATTAGACAATTTTAGTTCAGTTACCATTACAGATGCTGAATGGACCATTGTAAAAAACGGTGGCTTCTTAAACCGTCCCCAAACGGACGAAGTAATTACTTTAAAATATAACGGAAATATTCAAGCGTTGTATCAATATGATGATGAACGTGAACTTTATATTCCGAAAAAAATGTTGTTGGTGAAATAAGAATGCAAATAGTAAAAATACATCATCCATATTCAAAAGAAATGATTCCAAAAGATCCAGTAGTTCTTGCGCTGGGCTTTTTTGATGGAGTTCATCGGGGACACCAGGCGGTCATCAAGCAAGCTTGCCAGAAGGCACAAGAACAAAATTTGAAAGTAGCAGCGATGACATTTGATCATCATGCTTCAGTGGTTTTTGAACAACCACACCAGAAGTTTAGCCCATTAAGTTATTTAACTTCTGTAGAACGAAAAGCTGAATTAATGGATGAGCTTGGAGTCGATATCCTTTATGTGGTGGATTTTACATCGGCTTTTGGAAGTTTAAATCCTGAAGATTTTGTTCAACAATACATGGTAGATTTAAATGCTAAAGTAGTTGTTGCGGGTATTGATTATACCTTTGGGCCTGCTGAACTAGCTAATATGGACACGTTGCCAGCGTTAGCTCAAAGCCGTTTTGAAGTAGTGAAAGTACCCAAAATTATTTTTAAAGACGATAAAATCGGTTCGGGCAAAATTCGAGAAATGGTCACTGAAGGAGACATTGACGAAGCGGATTCTCATTTAGGTTATGCGTTCCAAACGCGCGGGGTAGTGGTTCATGGCGAAGCACGGGGGCGTGAGCTAGGTTTCCCAACGGCCAATATCGTTTCTGATGAAAATCAAATTACTCCGGGTATTGGAATTTATGTTGTTGAAATCAAAGTCGGAGAACGCTGGTATAAAGGAATGGCTTCGGT
>JALAGR010000011.1 GCA_022712335.1 Pediococcus sp.
CTACACTTGAAAAAATAGCATCAATTGCGTCATCCGAATATAATTCATCAATTCCATCACCGACATTACCAGCTATTACAATTACAGGGGCTTCCTTAGCAACTTCTTTCGTTGCCAAAGCAACTCCATAAGGCGTTTTTCCAAATTTAGTTTGAAAATCAATTCCGCCTTCACCTGTAAAAACAAAGTCAGCCACCTGAGCCTTACTTTTAAGATTGCTATATTCAATTACGATATCAATCCCTTTTTTCATTGATGCACTTGTAAAAGCAAGTAGTCCAGCACCAAGTCCTCCAGCTGCTCCTGCCCCTGGATAGTACATTAAATCTTTATGTAGATCTCGTTTAATGATTTCGGCGTAATGGTTTAAATTTTTATCCAATACACTAATCATGGCTAGCGTTGCCCCTTTTTGAGGTCCAAATACTTTCGAAGCGCCATTTTTGCCAATTAAAGGATTGGTAACATCTGAAGCAATTAAAATCTCTACACTACGCAATCTAGGATCGATATCGGTTATATCAATTTCTGTTAACTGATCCAAGGCTCCTCCACCAAAATCAATTTCATGGTGGTCTTTGTCAAACAAATGAGCGCCAATTGCTTGAGCCATTCCAGCTCCTCCGTCATTCGTGGCACTTCCACCAATCCCTAGGATAAGTTTTGAAACATTATGATCTAACGCTTTTAAAATTAATTCTCCAGTGCCGTAAGTAGTTGTAATTAAAGGATTTCGATTGGTTTTATTAATAAATTGAATCCCACTGGCTTGTGACATTTCAATCACACCCGTTTTATTATCTCCAAGAATACCAAATGAAGCTTCAACTAGCTTCCCAAGCGGACCAGTTACTTTTTCCGTAATTAATTCTCCATTAGTAGCATCTACTAAGGATTGAACTGTACCTTCTCCTCCATCAGCCATTGGTACTAAAGTATATTCAGCCTCTGGATACACACGAGCGATTCCATTTTTGATTGCAATTGCAGCTTGTTTCGCAGTCAATCCACCTTTAAATGAATCCGGTGCAATAACAAATTTCATAATATTCGTACACTCCTAACTTTTAGAAAAAACCATACATAACAGTTGCAATAATTGTCATTGATAAACCGACAATCGTTTCATAGAAAATAGCGCGTGAACGTTCCTTAATTTCCATATGCATTGCGTTCGCTGTAACGTGAAAATAGTTCCCGTGGGGTAAATGATCTATCACTGTAGCACCAGTATGAACCATTGCTGCTGCAGCAACAGGACTAACGCCAAAATCAAGAATTGCTTTGCTAAATGAACCAGTTGCTAAAATAACTCCCGTTGAGGTCGAAGCTGAAGCTGCTGCCATAAGTAACCCCGAGATCGGTGCGAGGAAGACACCAGAAACTGGACTAGCTTTAATTAAACCAATGATTTCTGCTGGTAAATTTGAAGAAGTAATTAGAGCACCAATCATTCCAGCTCCAATTAAAATCATAACAACATCGGTCATTCGTTCTAGACCTGATTTAGCGTAACTTTTTAGAAAGTTACTTTTCTTCATTGCGATAGCTCCTATTACTGCAGCAATAGGTAGAACATACATTGCATCGAGATTTAATTCTGTTAATAATTTAATATGACAAATTGACCCAATCGGATTTAATAGTAATAATATAATTGCTAATACCGGTGTTACTAATGCAAATCCAAGTGATGGTAAATTTTTAACATCTGTTGTTTGAGTTAGATTAACTAAATCTTCATCTAGAACTTTTGTACCTTTATTTTTAATTAACGTTGCCACAAGAACGGTTGCAATCAAACCAATCACAGCTGGGATGAAATCGGCAATCATTACCTGGCTAAGTTCCAATCCGAAACCTTTTGCAGCAGCAATTGTGTTTGGATTAGGAGAAATAATATTACCTGCTTTTCCCCCGCCAGAAAGAGCGACTATCAAAGCTAATTTGGAAATATCCATTCGTTTACCAACTTCTAATGCAATCGGTGCTACAATCAAAACGGCAACTGGAATGAACACTCCAACACCTGTAATAACCATCGTTGCAACCGCCAAACTCAATAATGCTAAACGATCACCAAGTTTATCGACAATCGCTCGAGCGATCGTATCAGCAGCACCAGACTCCATCATCACTCCTGCCAACATTCCTGCAGCAATCACTCTTAAAATTGTACCCATCACACTTTGTGAACCCTGAATAAGTACATTGATGGTTTCTGCTAGGTTAGCTCCGCCAATCAAACATCCAATAATAGCACCTAGCATCAGAGAATAAACTGGATTTAGTTTTCTTAAAATTAAAATGATTGCAACTGCTAATCCCAGAAGTGCTCCCCACCAAGGTAAAATTAACGTTGACACTAAAATTCCCCCTTTAATAATATACTGATAAATTTTAACAACCACAGTATACAACACTAAGTTATTAAAATTATATTGCTTATTGGACAAATGATTTGCACACAAAAAAAGCAGCCGAGTTAAACTCGACCGCTCCAAAAATTCAATCTATGCAAATGCATCCATCAATGGAGGCACAACTTGTTTTTTACGTGATACAACGCCTGGAAGGTCTGCTGTATTGTGATCTGATAGTTTAGCGTTAAATGCTTTTTCAACGATATCTTTTGGTTCACCAACTACTAGTAGACGTGAATCACTTGAAAGAATGTTAGTTGCAAGCAACAAGAACATGTCGTAACCGTTCTTTTGGTTTTCTTCTTCCATTGTCTTAACTAGTGCTGCTTCACGACTGAATACATCGTCAAGATCAACTGTGTTTACTTGACCGATACGGATCGTCTTTCCACCCATATCAAAACTTTTAGCGTCACCGTCAACCAATTCTAATTCAGATTTGCTAGAAAGGTCTGTTCCTGCCTTAAGCATTTCCAAACCATAAGTTTCAACGTCGATATCGGCAATTTTAGCAAGTTCTGCAAGTGCTTTACGATCATCATCAGTTGTTGTTGGTGATTTAAGAAGCAATGTGTCAGAAACGATAGCTGAAAGCATCAAGCCAGCTAATTTAGCAGGAATTTCAACATTATTTTCTTTGAACATCTTTGTCAAAATTGTACTTGTACAACCAACTGGCTCTGCACGGTAGAACAATGGTTGTGATGTTTCAAAGTTTGCAATACGATGGTGGTCAACAACAGCTGTAACCGTTACTTGATCAAGGTCTGCCACACTTTGTTGACTTTCATTATGATCAACTAACATAACTGATTCTACTTCGTTAGCAGCAGTTTCAATCACACGTGGTGTTGCTTCATCAAAATGTGCTAAAACAAAGTTAGTTTCTGGGTTAGGGTTGCCTAAAGCAACAGCTTCAGCATCTGCTACACCTAATTGATTTTGTAAATATGCAAA
>JALAGR010000098.1 GCA_022712335.1 Pediococcus sp.
ATATGGAATAGCAACCATTTCTTCATTATCATTAGATGATACAGCTAAAACTAAGTTGTATAGTAGCGAAGCTGGGAAACATTTAGATAAGTTAAAAAAAGCATATGACAAATACAATCCTGACAAAAAATCTACCGTAAAAGCGTTAGATGATTTGACAGCTAAATATGGTAAAAAATTAGTAGAACCACGTGTTTATCAAAGATCAGTAATTGAAAAAGATGGAAAAAAGATTGCATTTTATAACACACATTTAAGTTATGAATCAACTAAAATTCGCAAAAAACAATTTAAAGAGTTAGCTAAAGCAATGAAGAAAGATAAAGTTAAATATCAAGTTTTAGTTGGGGACTTTAATGCTGATCAAAATACAACAGAGTGGAAAACATTTTCAAAGGATTTCAACATTTCAAATGGTAAAGATGGGCTTTGGAGAGACACCTTTATTGGCGAAGATGATACTATGAAAGTTAATTCGATTGACAACATTATCACAAGTAAGAATATAAAAATTTCTAATATACACACAATTAAGTCGACGGCATCAGATCATATTCCATTGGTTGCAGATCTTACTTTAAAGTAGAGTGAAAGAGCCCTTTTACAAGGGTTCTTTTTATTTTGATGAATGAAAGTAATTTCATAAAAACGATAATTTTAGAAACAAAATCCAGAATTTTGAAAACGCTTGCTAAAGTAAAGGCTGCGCTTTAGAGTTAGTTAGTGAAAGGAGATGGGAGTAATGAGCGAAAAAAATAGTTCTACAAGTAATAATTTAAAAATAGTTGCTGTAACTGCTTGTGCCGCAGGTATAGCACATACATATATGGCTGCTGAATCAATTGAAAAAGCAGCTAAAAAAAGAGGCGATCAAGTTAAGGTTGAAACAGATGGTGCAATGGGAGCTGAAAATGTTTTAACTGAAGAAGACATCAATAGTGCTGACTTAGTTATTGTAGCTGCAGATATCAAAATAGATCCAATTAGATTTACAGGAAAGAAGCTTTTTGTTACAGACTCAAACGAAGCGATTGATGATGGAAACGCACTAATTGAAAGAGCAATTGTAGAAGGTAAAATTTTTGGTAAGAAGGGCACTAAAGTTGGGAAAATTAAGATTGGTAATGATCATAAAAAGAACGGATTCTTTACGCATGTAATGACTGGTATTTCCTATATGATTCCAATGGTTATCTCTGCTGGATTAATTTTAACGATTGCGAACTTATATGCTTTCCAAAGAGATGATGCAGGACGAATTGTGAAATGGGGATTTGATAATCATACCCAAATTGGTTTGCTGATGTCTAACTTATTCCAAGTAGGACAAGTTGGTTTTAAACTAATGATTCCACTATTTGCAGGGTTTGTAGCTATGTCGATCGCGGATAAACCGGCAATGGCGCCAGCAATGATTGGAGCCTATATCGCTAATGATGCTGAACTGCTTCATGCAAAAGCTGGTGGTGGTTTTATTGCTGCACTGTTAGTTGCCTTTATTGTAGGATATTTTGTTAAGGCTCTTAAGAAAGTTAAATGGCCTAAGTTAATTCAGCCAATTGTTCCAATTATGATTATCCCAGTAATAGCGACGCTATTCATATCATTAGTGGTATTTTATTTGATTGGGAATCCAATCGCAGCAGCGATGGACGGCTTATACGCTTGGTTAAATTGGATTAATGCTAATTCAACTAGTGCTCCAATTATTTTAGGGGCAGTCATTGGTGCGATGATGGGATTTGATTTAGGTGGTCCTGTTAATAAAACTGCGTTGATATTTGGTACAGCGGTATTTACAGATACAATGGCTAAATATGGTCCAACACATGCCAACTTTGTTCCACAAACTGCTTCCCAAGCAGCTATTTCGGTAGCTCCTTTGGGAGTTTGGTTAGCTACTATTATTTGGAAGAAAAAATTCTCTAAAGACGAAAAGACTGCAGCAGGGGCGGCTTTAGGAATGGGGTTAGTGGGTGTAACAGAAGGAGCAATTCCGTTTGTTGCGGCTGATCCAATTCGAATGATTATTGCCAATGTGGCAGGCTCTGCTGTGGCTGGTGGATTGGTTTCTCTAACTGGATGTAAATTCTATGGAGGAATCGGATCACCTTTAGGAACATTTATTGGCTATATTGAGCAACCCGTTCCGTTTATAACTTGGATTTTATGTGTTTGCGCGGGAATAGCAGTTACTGCAACAATTATTGGCCTTACACGAAGCGACGCTGTTATTGAAGCAGCAAAAGCTGTTGAAGAAGATTAAGTAGAGGAATAAAAAATTATGGATAAGAGCATCTTTAATAAAGAGAATATTTGGTTTGATCACAAGAGTGCAACTCAGGAAGAAGCGTTTAAATTTTTAGCGCAACACGTAACTAAATTGGGTTACGCGAATTCGATTGAAGGATTTAATCAGGGATTGATTGATCGAGAGAAGGAATCGACTACGGGGTTCAAAAATGGGATTGCGATACCGCATAGTAATAATGAAAGTGTTCTTAAGCCAGGACTATTTGTGGTTAAATTCGATAACGATATTGAATGGAATGCGCTAGATAAGAAACCGATTAAGGTTGCTATTGCACTATCAATTCCGAAAAACGGAGCCAAGGAACATTTACGTCTGCTAAGTAAGATTGCTAGAAAATTAATGGACGAAGAATTCACTAAGAAAATTTTAGAAAATGATAATCCTGATATTTTGGCTGAAACAATTAATGAAATTTAGAATTAGTTAAAAGAGGCCTAGCCTCTTTTTTTATTAATAGTGTACGGGGGAAGGAAACAATGAAGAAAATACATGTAATTCATCATACACATTGGGATTTTGAGTGGTATTTTACTAGAAATGAAGCACTAGTCCAATTTGTATATCATATGGATGAGGTTTTTTCAGCTTTAAAAGAACAGAAAGTTGACTACTATTTGTTAGATGGACAGATGAGTATTCTAGATGATTATTTAGATGCTTATCCAGAGAAAAAATCTGAAATAAAAAAATGGGTATCGGCAGGACGCTTATTTATAGGCCCTTGGTATACTCAGACGGATGAGTTAGTTATTACAGGTGAATCCATCGTGAGAAATTTATCATTAGGGATGGAAATGGCAGATGAATTAGGTGGATCTCAAAAAATAGGTTACTTACCAGATTCATTTGGGCAAGGAGCAGACATGCCTAAAATTTATAATGGTATGGGAATAGATGATGCGGTTTTTTGGAGAGGACTTCCTAAAGATAAAACGCCTAATCGAGAATTTAGATGGAAATCAGAAGATGGTTCAGAAGTAAACGTTGCTAATATTAAAGATGGATATTTTGTAGGTGTTGGATTGATTGAAGATGATAATGCGGATAACGTATTAACAACAATCACGCAGGGATCTAGTGTGGATGATGTTCCATTGCCGGTTGGTGGAGACCAACGCTATGTTGATTTTAATCTTAAGGAACGGATTGAATTTTATAATCAACAATTAAAAGATGCAGAATTGATAGAAAGTAACTATCCACAAT
>JALAGR010000099.1 GCA_022712335.1 Pediococcus sp.
AAGCTTTAAAACTAAGGACCAGATTATTGACTATAAAATTGATCAAATTTTTACCGATTTTTTCAACTATTTGATGGTACGTCCTAATCATGATATTGGAACTTTTTTAGAGGCGTTTTTTTCGATTTGTCGTCGAAATGCGTCCTACATTGAGGCTCTAATTCATGCTGATTTAAACGATCGCTTATATGATAAACTTAATTTTTATTTAACAGACTTAATTGAACAAGGTATTTTTAAACTACGTACGGATATTCCGGTGATGTGGGTTAACTTTGTTGCTGGTGGATTAAACCAGATGGTCGTACAATGGATAAAAGATGGTCTGGTTCAAACTAACCAAGAAATGGTAATGGTGGCTCACCGCTTCTTAAGATAATTTCAAAAAAGAAGATAGGTGAGGCGCTATTTTCTAGGATGTTATTGGTAGCGCTATCTTGAAAAATTTATTATAATGATAGATAGAAACATATAGAGGGAGTAGTGGAAATGCTCGAATACAAGAAAATTTTAGTACCAGTTGATGGTTCTCCAAATGGCGAATTGGCTTTAAAAAAAGCAATTTTCGTAGCGAAGCGTAACCATGCTCACTTAGACATTTTAACGGTGATTCAATCCTCTCGTTTTTTGGATGTATATGGTCACATGGGAACCAACATGGATTATGTGGAAGTATCACTCCGCAGAGCCAAAGAATATGTGGAAGATTTAAAAGATCAAATCAAACGCAAATATGATTTTGACGACGTTGATGTTCATGTGGAAGCAGGCGACCCTAAGTCGATTGTGGCCACTGAAATGCCTAAAGAGCTGGGAACAGACTTAATTATGATGGGATCAACTGGTTTGAACGCGTTACAACGAGCTATGATTGGTTCAGTTGCTGATTATGCAGTAAGAATTGCACTAATGGATGTTTTATTGGTTCGAACGGGGATCGATAATCTACCATATTCAAAATGATAGAGATTAGCATGGAGGAAAAATCATGAGTTCAAGAGAATTTAATCCAAAAAAATTTAGTAAGATTCTGGTTGGGGTCGATGATTCCCCTGATGCTCAGTTGGCATTCCGATTTGCAATGAATCGTGCCAAACAAGATGATGCGGAATTAGACTTAGTTACGGTAATTGAAGAAAATGATATTAATATTTATCAAGCTTTAGATAAAAATTTTATTACTCAAAAGCGTACTGAATTAGAAAAGCATCTCCAAAGTTATCGTAAAATTGCCATGGAATTTGGTATAAAAAAAGTTCAAACATACATAGCAGAAGGTGAAGCTGGGGAAACGATTGTTAAAAATGTAATTCCAAGTGTTGATCCAGATCTATTAGTGATTGGCTCATCTTCAAAAACAGGGATGGCTAAGTATTTTGGATCGCAAGCTTCATATATGGCAAAACATGCTCCAATTTCTGTATTAGTTGTTCGATAATCCCTAACATGCATACGTATCAAGAAGAGACCGTTTACAAGACGGTCTCTTTTTATTTTTCTTCAAAAAAAGCTTACGAAAAAATTTTCTTTTTGCTATAGTAATCAAGTTACGTTTTTGAAGAAAGAGGTATTTTATAATGAACAAAGAAGAAAAAAGCAACAGCTTGATGCAAGCAAGAGTGCCGGTTGGACATCCAATGTTGGTAATGGCGAGCATGTTGATTGGTGCATTTGTTGGGATGTTTAGTGAAACATCTTTAAACATTGCTTTACCACAATTAATGGACAATTTACATGTGACGACGGGTACTATTCAATGGTTAGTTACAGGATATATGCTTGTGATCGGTGTGGTATTGCCCTTTTCTAGTCTAATTTCGAAGTGGTTTACAACTCGACAAATTGTTATTTTTGGATTGATTGCATTTATCGTAGGATCAATTGTTTCAGCTTTATCATCAACTTTTGCACTATTGTTGATTGGTAGAATGATCCAAGGTATTGCTACCGGATTGATTTTGCCAATGATGTTTACCGTTGCAATGCTAGTATTTCCACCTCATAAATTGGGTGCTGCAATGGGAATGTGTGCTTTGGTAATTATGTTTGCTCCAGCAATTGGACCTACATTAACAGGTATTATTTTAGCTAAATTATCATGGAACTGGATTTTCTGGATGTTTGTTCCATTCTTAGTAATTGCATTATTGTTAGCGATTTTTAGTTTGAAAAATGTTGGTGAACTTACCAAGCCTAAGGTAGATGTAATTTCATTAATCGAATCAGTTGTTGGATTTGCCAGCATCGTAACTGGTGTTAGTTTTGCTAGTGAAAAAGGCTGGGGTTCTCCAATCGTTCTAGGAGCTTTGGCACTTGGAATTATCGTTTTGGCATTCTATGTTAAACGTCAGCTCTCACTTGCTGAACCAGTCTTGAACTTAAAGATTTTCGCTATTCCAGCATTTAGAACTGGTGCAGTACTTGTAATGCTTGATTTTGGTGTTATTCTATCAGCTATGTACTTGTTACCAATGTACATTCAACGAGGCCTATTATTACCAGTTGCATTGACTGGGATTATCATGCTTCCAGGTGGAGTAATTAACGCTGCTGTTTCAGCATTTGCTGGTCGTTTATACGATAAAATTGGCGCTAAAGCACCAATTCGTATCGGTTTAATCATTGCATTGATTGGTGCCGTTATGTTTGTATTTACTACTGTGCATACATCAATTGCTTACTTACTAGTTGCTCATATCGTAATGATGATTGGTTGTCCTTTGGCAATGTCTCCAGCACAAACTTACGCATTGAACTCGCTTGCGGGACCTCAATCAGGTGATGGAAGTACAATCATGAACACTATGCAACAAATCGTTGGTGCAATCGCTACAGCCTTGGCAACAAGTTTGCTAGGAATCGGACAAGTTGCTTACCAAAATAACTTTGGTAAAGGCCACTTGAACGCTGCATTTACTAACGGAACACATTATGGTTTCTACTTCACGATTGTATTGATTGTCTTAGGATTAATCATTTCATTCGGTGTTAAAGGTAATAAAAAAGTTGCAAAATAGATAATTAAAAAGATGAATCGAGATTCTGAATCAGAATCTTAATTCATCTTTTTTGTTGGTTAAATTATTTGGCATCGTAAGCTTGTTGGAATAGTTCAACAATTTGTTGCTTAGTTGCTTTTCGAGGGTTGGAGAATGCATTCCCATCTTTCAAAGCATTTTCAGCCATTAATTCAAAGTCTTTAGGGTCAGCGCCTAAGTCTTTGATACTTCTTGGAATTCCAACATCATCGTTCAATTGTTGCATAGCGTCGATAGCTTTATCGGCGGCTGCGCGAATTGAAAGTCCATCAATATTTTCGCCCATAGCAACAGCTAAATCGGCGAAACGGTCAGGACAAGCAATCAAGTTGAAGCGTTCAACGATTGGCAATAAGATAGCACAGCAGACACCGTGAGGAGCGTCGTATTGACCTCCTAATTGATGAGCCATAGCATGAACATAACCGAGGTCAGCGTTGTTGAAGGCCATTCCACCTAGCATTTCAGCTTCGACCATCTTAGTCCGAGCTTCGAGATTTTCGCCATTTGATACGGCTTCGCGTAAACTTTCTTCAACTAATTTAATAGCTTGGAGACATTGGCCGTCTGTAATGTCGTTACGGTTAGTAGAAACATAAGGTTCAATTGCTTGAACAAAGGTGTCCATCCCGGTTGCGGCAGTTAATGCAGGAGGAACGCCCAGCATCAATTTTGGATCGTTAAATGATACTAGTGGTACATTACGCCATGAAACAACTACAAATTTGAGATGTGTTTCTTCATTGGTAATCACACAATGACGAGTGAGCTCGGAAGCTGTTCCAGCAGTAGTGTTGACAGCGATCAATGGAGGGAGCGCATTGTCGAGCGTTTCAATTCCAGCAAGCTTGGTAATGTCATCACCATTAGTCAAAATGATTCCCGTTCCTTTACCAGCATCGTGAGCAGAGCCACCACCAATCGTGATAATTCCATCACAGTCGTTATCTAAATAAACTTTTTTGGCTTCTTGGATATTTCTAACCTTAGGATTAGGTTCTACGCCATTATAAATGACGTAATCCACGCCGGCTTGATCAAGTGATTGAAGTGTTTGTTCAACCGGACCATTTTCCATTTTTTCGAGGAATTTATCAGTAACAATTAATACTTTAGTCATATTAACCATTTTGGCACGATCGCCAATTTTAGCGATGACACCTGATCCAAAAAAGTTAACACTGGGCATGAGGAAATCAAAATTTTCTTTCATTTTTGAACGCCTTCTTCTTATGTATTTTCGTACTTACGGGCTAATATTAACACGGAATGGTAACGATTACAATCGTTGATATATCAAAGAGTTAAACGTTTTCAT
>JALAGR010000100.1 GCA_022712335.1 Pediococcus sp.
ATATTATTAAAGACTTTAGCGAAATCACTGGTGTAGGTCATCGTGTTGTAGCCGGTGGTGAAATTTTCCAAGAGTCTGCATTAATCGACGATAAAGTTTTACAACAAATTGAAGATTTGAAGGAATATGCTCCTTTGCACAATCCAGCAAATGCAACTGGAATTCGCGCATTCAAAAAAGTCTTGCCAGACATTACGAGCGTAGCTGTTTTTGATACATCTTTCCACGAGTCATTGCCTGAAAAAAATTATCTTTACAGTATTCCTTACGAATACTATGAAAAATACGGAGCACGTAAATATGGTGCTCATGGAACCAGCCATCAATATGTAGCTGGACGTGCTGCTAAGTTGATGGACAAGCCACTTGAAGACCTCAAGATCATCACACTCCATTTAGGAGCAGGCAGCTCAATTACTGCTATTAAAGACGGTAAGTCTTTTGACACGTCAATGGGTTTCACTCCTTTAGCAGGAATCACAATGGCAACTCGTTCTGGTGATATTGATGCTTCATTGGTAGTTTACTTGATGCAAAAACTTAACATTACGAACCCAGAAGATATTTTGACTGTTTTGAACAAGAAGTCAGGACTTCTTGGTTTATCAGGACTTTCGCCTGATTTACGTGATATTATCGATGCATCCGAGAAGGGTGAACACCGTGCACAAATGGCAATCGATATTTTTGTTAATAACATTATTAAGTATATTGGTTCATATGCAACTGAAATGGGTGGATTAGACGGAATCGTCTTTACTGCTGGAATCGGTGAAAATAGTGTTCCAATGCGTGAAAAGATCACTTCTAAGCTGGGTATTTTCAATGTTAAACTTGATCAAGAGCTTAACGAAAAACGTGGCGAACGATTCATTAATGCTGAAGATTCAGCTGTTAAAGTAATGGTGATTCCAACTGATGAAGAATTAGCTATTGCTCGTGACGTTGAAAAGTTCAAAAGAATGGAGGGCTAATCTGTGGATTTATTTGAAGGTTTAAAATCAAAGATTAAAGGTCAAAATAGAACGGTTGTATTTCCTGAAGGGGAAGACATTCGAGTTTTAGCTGCAGCAATTCGTTTGACGAATGATGGTTTAGCACAGTCAATTTTATTAGGTGTGGAAGCTGATATCAAAGCCGTTGCTGAAAAGAATGGTTTGGATCTAACAAAGGTTCAAATCATCGACCCAGCTCAATATCCAGAAGCTGACCATCAAGAAATGGTTGATAAACTGGTTGAACGTCGTAATGGTAAGAATACGGAAGAACAAGTTATCGAAATGTTGAAAGATGTAAACTATTTTGGAACCATGCTAGTTTACTTAGGTAAGGCCGATGCTATGGTATCTGGTGCAGTTCATGCAACTGGCGATACTGTCCGTCCTGCGCTTCAAATTATCAAAACTAAACCAGGAATGCGCCGAATTAGTGGAGCATTTATTATGCAAAGAGAAGACGAACGCTATGTTTTCGGTGATTCAGCCATCAACATCGACCCAGATGCAGATACTTTAGCAGAAATTGCCATTCAAAGTGCTGAAACAGCGCGTTTGTTTGACATCGATCCTAAGGTTGCAATGTTGAGCTTCTCAACTAAGGGTTCAGCAGCTGGTCCAATGGTCGATAAAGTACGTGAAGCAACTAAAATTGCACAAGAACGTGATCCACAAACATCAATTGATGGTGAACTTCAATTTGACGCTGCGTTTGTTCCAGCTGTTGGAGCAAGCAAGGCGCCCGACTCAGAAGTGGCTGGACATGCTAACGTCTTCATCTTCCCTGAACTTCAATCTGGAAATATTGGCTACAAGATTGCTCAACGTTTAGGCGGATTTGAAGCAATCGGACCCATCTTACAAGGTCTTAATGCACCAGTTTCAGATTTATCACGTGGAGCTAGCGAAGAAGACGTTTATAAAGTTGCAATTATTACTGCAGCTCAAGTCTAAGAAAGCAAAAAAATAGGAATTGGAAGTAAATCCCAATTCCTATTTTTTATTTGCACATTTTGGACAATAACCTTCGACTTCAACGTGATTAGCGATAATATCGTATCCTGTTTTTTCAGCAGCAACACGATCAATTTTAGCTAAATCAGATGCATATTCAGGATAATCAACGTCGATGATCTTCCCACAGTTAACACAAATTACGTGGAAATGGGGATGACCATAGTAATCATAGTGAACTCCATCATCGCTACTGGTTAATTCAATCACTAATCCTTGGTCTACTAAAAGTCTAAGCGTGTTATAAACGGTTGCTAAACTTAAATTAGGTTCTTTTTCATTAACTGCTTGGAAAATTGTTTCGACGGTTGGATGATTTCTTTTCTCAATTAAATACTCTAGTACAATTTGACGTTGAGGAGTAATCCGAATATGTTTGTCACGTAAATGTCCAATTGCTTCATCAATTGTCTTTTTTGTCATGGCGTTTCTCCTATATGTTCTTAACTAATTGAAGCACTTTTCGGGATTTGTTTCAATGAACTTCATTTGAAATTAAAAAAACTTTTTGTTGCGGCTTTACTTTACCTTTTTAAATTAATAAAATTGTAATTAAGTTTATTTGAGGAGGACATACCCATGGATAAAGTTCGCCACCAATTTAAACAATTGGTGCAAGGTGAATATCGTGACGCCTCCATTCTGATTTTAGGGATGCTTGTGATGCTGATTGGAGAGTTTTCCACAGCGTTAGCAGTTACTAAAATTTTTGAAGTGTTTGGAAACAACGAACCAACTATTCAGCTAGTTAATATTTTACCGTTGGCGTTACTCGCGTTAATGTA
>JALAGR010000101.1 GCA_022712335.1 Pediococcus sp.
AAGGCATTTATCGCTGCTGCAAATAAATAAGCATAAAAATAGTCGAAATTTTTCGGCTATTTTTTTATTTGTTGGCTACATGCGGTTGTATTTTTGGAACAAATTATTTATGATTGAAGTTGACTGTAAAATACATTCCTTAATTTTTAAGTACTTAAAGTTCGTTTGTGAGGAAAAACCATGAAAAAAATGATAATCAAGGGTGGACAGCGACTGACTGGAGAAGTGACAATCGGGGGTGCTAAGAATAGCACTGTTGCATTGATTCCGGCTGCAATTTTAGCAGATACTCCAGTTCGGTTTGATTCGGTGCCCGACATACTTGACGTCCATAACTTAATGATTATTCTCGAATCGATGAATGTCCATTCAACATTTGAGGATGGAGTTATGGTGATCGATCCAACTGAGATCGTTGAGAATCCATTGCCAAGTAAGGCAATTAAGAGCTTACGAGCATCTTATTACTTTATGGGCTCTTTGCTTGGCCGCTTTAAGCGCTCAACCGTTACATTCCCAGGTGGAGATAATATTGGTCCGAGACCAATTGATCAGCACATTAAAGGATTTAAAGCCTTAGGTGCTAACGTCACAGAAGATGAAGATACAGTATACATTTCAGCATATGATCGTGGACTCCATGGAGCACACATCTTTTTAGACGTGGTTTCTGTTGGGGCGACGATCAACGTTATTTTGGCTGCCGTTAAGGCCCAAGGCGTTACAACGATTGAAAATGCAGCTCGTGAGCCCGAAATTATTGATTTAGCAATGTTCTTAAACAATATGGGGGCTAAAATTCGTGGAGCAGGTACGGATGTCATCCGGATCGAAGGTGTGGAAAAATTAGTTTCTACAGCGACACATACAATTATTCCAGATCGCATCGAAGCTGGAACTTATTTGTCTTTAGCAGCAGCTGTTGGTGATGGTGTGATTGTTAATAACATCATTCCAGAACATCTAGAATCATTTACTTCAAAAATGCTTGAACTAGGCGTTGATATTAAAATCGATGGTGACAAGATTTTTGTTCCTAAAGTAGAACAAATGCAAGCTATCGAAGTTAATACGAGTCCGTTTCCTGGATTTGCGACTGATTTACAACAACCTTTGACAGCCTCGCTTTTAAAAGCAACTGGTCAAAGTGTAGTAAACGATCACATTTATCCAGAACGAATCAAGCATGTGATTGAATTACAAAAGATGGGTGCTAAGATTAAGCATGCAGATGGCGTGATTTATATCGACCATTCTGAACAATTAACAGGCGCTGAAGTAGAAGCCGGGGAAATCCGTGCTGGCGCTTGCTTAATGATTGCTGCCTTTATGGCACAAGGAACTACAACCATCACGCAAGCTGACAATATCCTTCGTGGATACGACAGTTTAGTTAAAAAATTAACTAAGCTTGGTGCGGATGTTTCAATCACGACTGACAACACATTGTAGTCAAAGATATAGGAGAGTTAAGTTCATGGATAATTTTTTAACAATGAATGACTTACAAGAAATGACTCTCAAAGAAATATACGGCCTTGCACGCGAATATAAGATTTCATATTACAGCCAGATGAACAAGAAAGAATTGTCTCTGGCTGTTTTGCGTGCTCAGGCTAAAAAGAAGTCATTTGTTGAAATGGAAGGCGTTTTGGATATCGTTGGAAGCGATGGATATGGCTTCTTACGTCCAATCAATTATGGTTCTTCGCAAGAAGATATCTATATTTCTGCATCGCAAATTACACGATTTGGATTGCGCAATGGAGATTTAGTTGGTGGAGAAGCGCGCCATCCTAAACCTGGTGAACGTTACTACGGTTTGATGCGAGTTACTTCAGTTAACAACAAAAATCCAGAAGAAGCTAAACAACGACCACATTTTCCAGCATTGACACCGATTTATCCGGATCGTCAATTGAAATTAGAAACGACACCAAGTGTGTTATCAACGCGTTTGGTTGATTTATTTTCACCAATTGGTTTTGGTCAACGTGGTCTTGTTGTGGCTCCTCCCAAAGCTGGTAAAACAACTTTACTTAAGGCGATTGCTAATGGGATTACAACTAATCATCCCGACGTTAAACTAATCGTTTTGCTAATTGATGAACGCCCAGAAGAAGTTACTGACTTAGAGCGTTCCATCAAAGGGGAAGTAGTTTATTCGACCTTTGACCAAGAGCCACGTAATCATACTCGTGTTTCAGAATTAGTATTGCAACGTGCTTTACGTCTGGTTGAAGATAAACAAGACGTGGTAGTGCTATTAGATTCCATTACTCGATTGACTCGTGCCTATAATTTAGTGACATCGCCAAGTGGACGGACGCTTTCAGGTGGGGTTGATCCAGCTGCATTTTACAAACCTAAGAAATTCTTCGGTTCTGCTCGAAACATTGAAGAGGGTGGTTCGTTAACGATTATCGGAACAGCCTTGGTTGATACAGGAAGCCGCATGGACGATGTAATCTACGAAGAATTCAAAGGGACTGGTAATTCAGAACTTGTGTTGTCTCGTAATCTTGCCGAACGACGCGTCTTTCCTGCTTTGGATATTCGTCAGTCAGGAACTCGTAAAGAAGAATTAATGGTTCGAAAGGATGTTCTCGAACAACTTTGGGACATTCGTCGTTCAATGCGCGGGGATGCACTTGAATATACAGAACAAGTTCTCAAGCTACTCAAAAATACTAAAAATAATGAAGAGTTCATTGCTAATTTAAAGAATTTAAATCTGGGCTCTAATGGTAGTAAAAAATCTTAATCGAACTTGTTTAAGTTGTTTTTCTATGCTATTATTGGGGACGTTGATTTATAAATAACTATGATTCAGCAAATGACTCATGGCAAAGGAGCGTAACATCATGAAAAAAGGAATTCATCCAGAATATCATCCAGTTGTATTTCAAGATTCAGCAACTGGCTTCAAGTTCTTGTCAGGTTCAACTGCAGGTTCAGCTGAAACTGTAAAATGGGAAGACGGTAACGAATACCCATTGATCCGTGTTGAAATTACATCTGACTCACATCCTTTCTACACAGGACGTCAAAAGTTCCAACAAGCAGACGGTACTGTTGCAAAGTTCAACAAAAAGTACGGTTTGGATGCATAACCATTGGTTATCAAAAAGAGGTAGCACTGATAAATTCAGTGCTACCTCTTTTTTGTTTGAAATATGTTTCTGAAAACTGATTTTTCCGATTAACAGAGTATAAACACAAATCCCAAACTCAGATTTATATTTATACTCTGTTAATCCTCAAAAGTAACCCGTTTTCTTCCACACTCTGATTTTGAAACGTGTTCCAGAAAACTGACTTTTCCGGTTAACCCAGTGTAAACACAAATCCTAAACCCGGATTTATATTTACACTATGTTAATCCTCAAAATCAATTCGTTTTCTTTCACACTCTGATTTATGCCACCGAATTTCCATTCAACCATCTGAACAGAATGAAGTTAATTAGTACTAACACAGAGGTAGCGATGAATACCGCACTGTAATCGAACAATCCGGATACCGCTGAGCCAATTAGCGGTCCAATCATATTTCCTAATGCTTGGAAAGATTGGTTCCAACTGAACACACGCCCTGTTACTTCAGCAGGTGTTCGTTTTGATAAAATACTTTGAACGGCTGGCAACATTGCCCCATCAGAGATTCCGATAAAGAAGCGGAATACTCCCAACCAGAAAATTGATGGAACAAATGCCATTGGAATGTAGAATACCATGGCGAAGAGGAAGGCAACCGAAAGGACTTTTTCAGTTCCAATTCGGTCACCAAGCTCACCCAAACGTGGGGCCGCTAACATGTTGGCAATCCCTGGGATGGCAGCAATTAATCCCGCGACCATGGTTACTCCGACACCGTTATGCATCAGTTCTTTAACATACAAACTAATAATTGGAGCGATTGAATTATTTGATGCTTGAATAATCATCGTTGTAATAAACATTCCAAAAACTGCTTTAGGTCGGTTCAACTTACCAATCACTTCTCTAGCAGAAAGTGATCCTGACTGGCTTTCAACTGGAACAAAATGTTCATGAACTAAGAAAAAGCTCAAAAGAAAGACGATCAGTAATAATCCACCAGTAATAAAGAAAGTTACTCGATATGAGAAAATCGAAGCTAAAGCACCACCAATTAGTGGACCTAGCAGTGATCCAGACACCGGACCGGTAGATAAGATACCGAGTGCGTAACCACTTTTTTCTTTAGGAGTTTCGGTTGCAATCAGTGCATTTGCGTTACTAATGTAACCTGCAAAAACACCTTGTAATAAACGAAGGGCAATCAGTTGAAAGACGTTTTGAACGAGGCCCATTGCGCCTAAGACAAAAGCCATTCCGAGTGAAGCTCTTAAAATCATCACTTTTCTTCCACGCTTATCAGCGATTTTTCCCCAAATTGGCGAAACAATTGCTAAAATTAAGAATGTCGAAGAATAAGTTAATCCACTATATAAAGATAGTTGCGATTTTGAGAAGTTACCAAGCGTGTTGACATAGAGAGACAAAAACGGCATAATCTCACTAAATGCGACACCGGCTATGAAGGTCCCGAACCAGAGTACAAAAAGATTTTGTTCCCAAGGTTCGCGTTTCTTTCTAGATTGTCCTTTTCGATTGGAAAACATAATAAAAAGCCTTCTTTCAAAAAAGATATACCAATATACAATAACACAAAATTAAAAAATAGTAATGGAGTAAACGTAGATGAGTAAGAAGTTGAAAAATTGGTTAGTTTCCATTGGATTAACATTATTAGTACTACTCAGTTTGGCAATGATTTTTAATCGTCAAATTAAAACGTGGATGGTGGCTCAATATAATCCAGAGGTAAATGAAAAAGTAGTTGCTAAAAACACGAAAAAAAAGGCTTCTTTCGACTATACAAAAGTAAAGTCTTTAGATTGGCAAACAGTGTTAAAGGCACGCACTTCGGAAAAGCGAATTAAGGTCATCGGCGAAATTGTTTATCCCGATATAAATATCCATCTCCCAATTGGCAAGGGCGTAGATAATCTTACCTTGGCAGTAGCCGCTGGGACGCTAAAGGAAAACCAAAAAATGGGTGAAGGTAACTATGCGTTGGCTGGTCATCATATGACGGATAAAAACGTATTGTTTAGTCCACTTTATTGGAAGGCAAAAATTGGTCAAAAAGTATATTTGACGGATGAAACTAATATTTACGAATACCAAGTTAACGTTCGTAAATTTATCAAAGCAACTGATGTGCAAGTAGTTGATGATGTAAAAGGAAAGAATATTCTAACACTGGTCACATGCGATGATACGGGGGCGGGTCGCCTAATGATTCGAGCTAAATTCGTCAAAAAAATGAGTCACACCAAAGCTCCAGAAAAAGTTCAAAAGGAGTTTTCAGAGAAGTTTAATCGTTAGAAAAATTTAGTAATTGA
>JALAGR010000012.1 GCA_022712335.1 Pediococcus sp.
ATATAATGCTATTTGAATTTAGAAAACAGGCGGTAGGAAAATGGCATTTACTAATACGGAAAAATTAATTCAAACAATGTTAGAGCATCAAATTGCGCCTGGTGCCGATTACTCTTTCATTTATCACGGAAAGATTGTGCGAGATGTGACTCGTGGCGATAGCGAAGTAACGCCAAATCGGCGACGTTTAAAGCTAGGTGAGTACTTTGATGTAGCTTCTTTAACGAAGGTGATGGGGACAGTGCCTTTAATGCTACTTTTGCAACAAGAAGGACGAGTAGACTTCGATGCACCCGTCCATGATTATCTGCCGCGTGTTAATGATAAACGTGTAACGGTACGTCATCTGCTGACCCATACGTCAGGAGCTACGGCGTGGATTGACCATCGTGATGATTTAAATGCTAGTCAGTTGCGAGAAGCAATCTATGAAAATTTAAGTTTTGGACCTGATTTTAACCAAAAAGTTGTGTACAACGATTACAACTTTTTGTTGTTAGGTTTTATTATCGAACGAATTTTACATGTTCCAGTTCAAGTCGCGATTCAAAAATTTGTGCTTACTCCGATGGGGCTTAAAGCAAGTACTTTCAGTCCGAATCCAGAAGATACGGTTCCTACTGAAATTCGGAACGGTACTTTGACTAAAGGTCAAGTCCACGATCCTAAAGCAGCATCACTGGGATTGCATGCAGGTTCAGCTGGTCTTTTTGCAACTAAGCATGATGTCGTTGAATTTACACTGAAAATGTTAGCGGATGAAAATGAAATTTTAAATGCAGCTACTTTGAAACAACTCGAACATAATCAATCGCCTAATCCTGCATTATTACGTTCATGGGGATGGGCTTTTATTACTAAGAATGAACAACAAATTTTATTACGACATAGTGGATTTACGGGAACGTTTATTTTATTCGATCGATTAACGCAAAATGGTCTAGTTTTTTTATCTAACCGAGTTCATCCACAACCGAACCTCGAATTCTTGGATTATCGGCAAAAAATCTACCAAACTTTCGCTAAAGAAGATTTTTAAAATTAGAACTTAAAGAACAATTGGTGATGTGGTATTCTTAAATGATGAGAAGATGAAAGGGGTTTTATAGAATATGAGCGAACCATTATTTTTAAATCCAGTATTCCACGAAAAAATTTGGGGAGGAGACCATTTAAGAACTGAATTTGGTTATGACATTCCAAGTGACCACACTGGCGAATGTTGGGCAATTTCAGCTCATCCACATGGTCCCGCAACCATTGCTAATGGTGAATTCAAAGGAATTACCTTAGACAAACTGTGGGAAAGTAACCGTGAACAATTCGGTAATGCTAAAGGTGATGTTTTCCCACTGTTAACTAAAATTTTAGATGCAAACGATGATTTGTCGGTTCAAGTTCATCCAGATGATGCGTACGCTGCTGAACATGAAAATGAATTGGGTAAAACAGAATGTTGGTACATCATTTCAGCTGAACCAGGCGCTGAATTATACTACGGACATAACGCTAAAACACATGAAGAACTTGCTGATTGGATTAATAATGGTAAGTGGGACAACCTATTCCGTAAAGTTCCGGTTAAAGCGGGCGAATTTTACTACGTTCCAAGTGGCACAATCCATGCTTTGGGTAAGGGCATCATGGTTCTTGAAACTCAACAAAGTAGTGATACAACATACCGTTTGTACGATTTTGACCGTGTGGATAAAACGACGGGTGAAAAACGTGAACTTCACTTACAACAGTCAATCGACGTAACAAATGTACCGCATGAAGATCCTAAGCTTGACATCACTACCGAAAAAGTAGGGGATGCTGAAGTGACAACTTTTGTTAAAGCACCAGTTTCTAAATACTTCTCAGTTAAGAAGGTATCTTTGAAAGATGGGAATGCTGACTTTAGTCGTGAAGGATTGTATACGTTAGTTTCAGTTCTTAACGGTGAAGGAAAGTTGACCGTTGATGGCAATGAATATGCGATTACTAAGGGTCAACACTTTGTTTTACCAAATCCTGTTAAACAATGGAGTTACAGTGGAACACTTGAATTAATCGTGAGTGAACCTGGCGAAGAGTAAAAAATAAAGAGGACTTAGAAACGAATTTCGTTTCTAAGCCCTCTTTTTGAGTTTAAAATGTTGGTTCAATAACGAGTTCTTTTTGAGCTGTTAAATCAGCATCAGGATATTTACGGCTCAACGCTGTAAGTAACATGCGTTTGGCCAATTCGCCATTGCGGGTGAGAATTGGTCCATGGAAATAAGAACCATAAACGTTTTTGTAAATCACACCTTCAGATTGATCTTCGCCATTATTACCATGACCGGATTGAACTTCACCTAAAGGACGTTCGCCTGCACCGAGATAAGTTTTTCCATTGTGATTTTCAAAACCATGGTAAACTTCACCAGTTTCAGCATTTTTAATAACAATATCGCCGATGAAACGGTTGTCATCCTGACTTAACGTATAGTGATCTAATGCACCGATTCCTTTAATTTTTTCGCCGTTCGCTCCAACGTAGTAATGCCCTAAGAGTTGGTAACCACCACAAATTGCGAGTAGAGGGCCACCATTTTCAATGTAGTCAGTTAGGTCATCTTTTTTGCCTTGAATATCTTTTGACACAATGGTTTGTTCATAATCTTGTCCACCACCAAAGAAAACAACGTCCCAATTTTTAGGTATAAATTGATCATCGAGACTAACGATTTCAATATCAAGGTCTGTATCCATTTTTTTTGCGTAGTATTTTAATGCTAATAAATTACCATTGTCACCATAAGTATTTAAGAGGTCACCATAAAGATGAGCCACATTTAATTTATATTTCATGTTAAATCCCCTCTTTGATGTAGCCTTCAGTAGCTAATTGCTTACGTAATTGAAGCATTGCCGTGTAAGTTGCAAATACATAAACGCGCTTAGTTGGTAAATTTTTAATATTTGAAACGGCATCTTTCAAGTTATCGTGCGTCCAAAGTTGGTCATCTTCAACACCAGCAACTTTCAGACGGAAGGTGATATCTTTATAACGTTCACCACCGGTCATATATTGTTGGATTGGCATTTGAGTTAGTTTTTCAAAGTTACCATCCCAAATCCAACTAGTATCGATTCCATCAGCATAGTTGGCATTAAGTAGTCCGACAAAGGAGAATGGTTCAGTTTCTGTTCCGACCATGTCGATTACTTGGTTTAATCCAACCGGGTTTTTAACAAGCACAATGGTGATTTCTTTGCCATCGACATCAATTTGTTCTTGGCGACCGAAGACCCGTTCGTCAGGGTCGTTTAAAGCCTTTTGAATGCTTGAAGTAGGAACGCCCATGAATTTACCCACAGAGTAGGCTGCAAGAGCGTTATAGACGTTATAGAGCCCACCAATGTGAAGCGTAAAGTTGGAAGCATCAATAAAGAACTTCGATAGATTTGGAGTTAACTTAGTAATTTGAGTAAGTTGATAAGTTAATTCTGGGCGACTCCAACCACAGTTTGGACAGTAGTACTTACCTTGATTACTGTAACTAATGAACTTGTAGTGAATGATGTGTTGGCAACGAGGACAAACTACACCATCGGTATTAGGATCAGCCTTCATTTCGCCATCTGGTTGGTTATTGAAACCATAGTAGAGGACTGGATTAGGAAGATCGACAGAATTAAAAATCGGCATATCACCGTTAGCGATAATAGTTGCTTCGGGGGCTAATTTAACGCCATCTAAAATCTTTTGATAGGTCGTGTAAATTTCACCATAGCGATCCATTTGATCTCTAAAAATATTAGTGAAAACAAATGCTAAAGGTTTGATGTATTGTGTTATCTTAATGACGTTCGCTTCATCAACTTCCAAAATGGCGATGTTTTTACCATTTTTAGATTTATGGTCGGTTAAAAAGGTTGTAACGATTCCTTGCTCCATGTTTGATCCAGTTGGATTAGTAAGAACATGATCAAATTTTTGGCGAAGCACTTTAACGGTTAAAGCAGTCGTTAGTGTTTTACCATTTGTACCAGTAATTACGATGACATCGTAGTCTTTACCAAGGTCTTTTAAAATAGTTGGATCGATTTTAGTGGTGATTTTTCCTGGCAAGGAACTTCCACCAGAACGAAATGTGTGTAAAAACCAATATGACGATTTACCGGCCATTTTGGCAATTGAACTTTTAAATGACATGTTAGCCCTCCAAATATCTTTGAAACATCTAAAATAGTATTTTAAG
>JALAGR010000102.1 GCA_022712335.1 Pediococcus sp.
AAAATGAGGTAAACCCAATTATGAAGTTGCTCAGTTAAAGGAGTTATATACGTCAAAGGATGGATAATAAAACCGAGTAGGATGTTAAACATTGCGCACCTCACTTTCTTTTTCATCATTAATGATAAAGATTTAGGGTAGGGATTGCAATTCCAGCGCTTAGCTTGTTGTATGTTGGAAGGATTCGTGTTACATTAGATACATGCGATGAGTCGAGATAGGTCAGACAATTCTATGAATTGTTTCGTTGCGACGACTAGTGACCATTTCGCCGGCACACGTTATCTACCGTATTGTAGAAGTGTGAGTCACTACAGGTGTGTGAGCCACCTAACGACTGCGTTAACTTTGTTAATGACCGGTTTAAAAGAGGATGGACAATTAATTTTGTCCATCCTCTTTTTTTGTGCTATTTAATTAAGTAAACTTGGTCGTGAATTAGATCAAATGATTGATAATGTTGATTAAGTCGTTGCGCATCGTCTGTATCAACTAACGTAGCTCTTTTCCAAAAATCAGCACTATTAGTGGCACCGTTGGGTTCACCAATACAAATCAAAGTAGGTTGCTCAGGTAAAGAGCGGAGTTTTTCTAAAACTTCGACGTCGATTGGAATACCATCGGGTGACCAAGACATAATTACAAATGCAACTTGACTACTGTATTTTTCAATAGCTGCTAGAGCATCGAGTTTTTCAACTTCCGTCACAAGGTGTTTCCCAGTTTCATTTTCCGCAATCCAATCTAGTGAATCTGTTGCATAGACTGGCTGCTTTTTAAGTCGTAGCCCTTGGCTGATATATCCATTTCCAGCCATGATTTCAAGCGTTGGTCTACCACCTAGATAATGGGTAAGGTCATTGATAAATGGGGCTGAAATATACGCCCACATGCCATATGTTTCTTCGAGGTAATCGCGATAAGAGCGTAAAAGTTTATCAAGCTTAGGTAATTCAGCTATTAGCTTTTCCCATAACTGATCACCTTTAGGATCGCCCAGAGGATACTGTTCTTTAATCTGATTAAAGATTTGGTCCTGAATGTCTAAAGGCAACTCTAGTTCAGGAAGTTGTTGGGGAAGCAACTTTTGCTGAATCAAACGATTACTTTCAAGAACCTGATTAATCAAAAAAATAATGGTACTATTTTGATTAAAGAGCTCGCGATAGCGCTCAAGACGGGTAATATAATTGTTGGTTACTGAAACGGGACGGCTTTTTTTAAGCTGACGTTTCAGTTTTTTTAATTTCTGAGGATTCATTACAATTCGTCCTTTGGTTTATTCCAATTCAAAGCAAGCTCTTCTTGTTCACTTGAAGAACTTAGCGTACGACGCTTTTTACCGTGGAAATAACCATCCATTAATTGAAAAACTTCGTAACGGTCATCGCTACTAAGAACCTTATGATCAAAGCTCAATTGACGCCCTGATAAGAATAATTTACTTAAGTCATATTCATTAAGTGCGGCACGACCGCAAAGATAATCCATACTTACATCAAAATATTCTGCAAGTTTCTTTACTTCTAAATATGAAGGAGTTCGAATTCCGCGTTCCCAATTTCCAATCTGGCTGGATGTATTGGGGGTGTCGTCTGGAAAGAGCTCATTTAATCCATTGGCAAGTACCTCTAAAGTGATATGTTTTCCGTGTCTTAAAGCACGCAAGCGTTCTGGAAACATGTACCGTCCTCCTGTGACAATATGTCTATACTCATTTTAATACAGAATAGGCCTGTGCGACAAATTAAAGTAAGTGTCACAAACCATGATTAATCTAGATGGGGGTGGAACTACCAAAGAAATAAAGTTTATTTCTTGGAAGTGAATTCAGTAAAGACGCGCCTTAAAAAACAAAAACTAACAAAAATTAGTGGTGAAAAGCTGTTAGTCGAAGTGCCTTTTAAACGGTATTGAGAATTTGTTATCTACAATTTAAACAAAAAAATATATACTAAATGAGTTAGTTCTAGGAGGAAAGCGCGATGAAAAAATTTTGGAAATGGCTTTTGATTATAATTGGTGTGTTAGTGGTAGTTGATATTGGAGCTGGAATGTATTTCTTCCATGTGGCAGAAGTACGAGGTCCTAAAAGTTTCATTTCAACTAAAACGACCATTAAAAATGACCCGCTGAAGAAGCAAAAAGATTGGTATGCAGGTGTCAAAAAAGAAAAATGGACGATGACATCCGCTACGGGAAATTTAAAATTGAAAGCATACTATATTCCAGCTGAACATAAGACGGATAAAACAGTGGTATTAGCGCATGGATTTTTACAAAGTAAAGATGCTGAAGGTGCACCAGCTGCTATGTTTCACGAGTTAGGATATAACGTGTTAGCCCCCGATGACCGAGCCCATGGCGAGAGTGAAGGGAAATTAATCGGTTATGGTTGGACCGATCGTCGTGACTACATTAAGTGGATGGATAAGCTTTTAAAGAAAAAAGGCGAGAATCAACAACTAGTAATGTATGGTGTAAGCATGGGAGGAGCCACAACTATGATGGTTAGTGGAGAATCCGATGTGCCAAGTCAGGTCAAAGCATACGTTGAAGATTGTGGATATACCAGTGTTGGAGATGAGCTTACTTATCAAGCAAAATCAATGTACAACTTACCTAGATATCCGTTAGTTCCGACGGTTAGTTTGATTTCTAAAATCCGTGCAGGTTATGACTATTCTGAAGCGAGTTCGTTAAAACAATTAGCTAAGAATAAAAAGCCAATGCTGTTTATTCATGGTTCAAAGGACACATTTGTTCCATTTTCAATGTTAGAACCGCTCTATAACGCAACTAAAGGACCTAAAGAAAAATACGTTGTTAAAGGCGCAGAACATGCTGAAGCAATGCAAAGTAACTATAAAAAGTACAAGCAAACTGTTAATAAGTTTTTGAATGAATATATGGATTAAAAAAAGCTATGATAACCAGAGTAAGCCCAACACTTAAATGGGGTGGGTATCTCTTGGTATCATAGCTTTTTTATGCGTAAATACTATCATTTTGCATGTAAATCCATTCGTCGTTAGAGACTTGTTCGTATAGCAAACTAGCTAAATCGCGTGAAATATTTTTCTTGGCGAGCTGCTCTTGAATAAAGTTGTATTCATTCTGGAAGGCATTAATAAAAAGTTCTTCTTGAATTTCATTTGCACGAACATTGTTTTGGAAACGACGATGGCGTTCACGATAATATTCTTCAATCCAATGGATTTCGGCTTTATTATCAGGATTTAAATTTTCACGAAGGTAGGCAAAGATTTTAGGTGAAATTTCATCTTCAACTTCAGCAAGTTCATCACGGGCATCGTTAAATTTCTTTCTAACGATCAGAGGATCAACTCGTTTGACCCGTTTTTTGAAGCGATGCGTTAATTTAATAAAATAAAATTTAACGCGGTAAATGAAATGCTGGACAAATGATTGATGTAATTGAAAGCTTTGAATCAATGACATTCGTTCGTAAAAAGTTTGCTGTTTAGCGCTGATATCGCCATTATCTACCATTTCTTGGAGTAACTTTTCTTCTAGGTTAAAACATTTTTGCAAAATCTTGTAGGTTGCACTTCGTTTGGGACGTTGCAAAATTGACTGTTGACTGCGAAGCGTAGCAATTACTGCCTGAGTCTCAACCGGATCTTCTTCAGCATCACGCACGCGTTTAATTGCATACTCGATCATTTGGCGACGATAAGTACTGATATCAGCCATGCTGTAAGAAAAAGATTTGACTGGCAACATGAGTGGCAAAATAATGCTAGGTACAATCAAACTAAGGATAATAACGGTCGCTGCAATAAAGATAATGTCATTTCGAAAAGGAAAGGCACTCCCATGAAGCATAATAGGGATTGAGAAGGCCATAGATAACGTAATAGTTCCGTGAATCCCGTTGATCGCAATTAAAAAGTGATTGAGCGTTTTATCTTCTGGACGGATACGGATGTTAGCGAGTTTAAAAGTGACCCAAAGGTAACGAATGATAATCATTGCGATGTATAAAATGATTCCGATCAAGATTAGATAGCCCATTGAGGAAACTTTACGTCCTTCATTCGTAATATCATAGATAACGGTTGGAAAGGAGACACCTAAAAGGATAAAAACAAATCCGTTCATTAAATTGGTAAAGATTTCGTAGGTCGTTTTAGAAACCATTTGGGTTTTAGTCGAGGTGAGACGAAGTGATTGAGCTTGAGTACTTTGAATCAGCCCCGCTGCAACGACGGCTAAAATTCCAGAAGTATCAAACATTTCAGCAATTAAATATACGGCGAAAGGTTTAATAAAATTGATTGGAACAACAATGTTAGGATCATCAATGTCAGTTTCAATTAGAAGTAACTGCAAACGAACAAACAACCAACCGACAAGCCATCCAACAATCAGTCCTCCGAAGAAAACGTATAAGTAATTGAACAAACTCATCACTGGAGAAAAATGTCCGGTATGAAAAGCAGTTAGAGCTAAATCAAACATTACGATACCGCTAGCATCATTAAAAAGCGATTCATTTTTCAAACTCAGCATTGCTTCCCCAGGTAGCTCTAAATTTTCCGTGACGGAAGAGACAGCAACGGCATCAGTAGGAGTAATGATGGCAGCGAGGGCAAAGGCAAGCGCGATTGGAATATGGGGTAATAAGGCATATCCGAGGTAGCCGACTAGGACAATCGTAGTAATGGCTAACCCGATCGCTAACGAAAATGTGTTACTAAGAGTACGTTTAAGCTTAACAATATTGGTGTTCATTCCATCGTAAAACATTAGCGGAGCGATAATGGCTAGCATAAAAACCTCAGGGTTGAGATTAAAATGATTGAAATTTGGCACAAGCGAAAGTGCTAACCCAATTCCGATCTGGATTATGGCTCGTGGTAAAAATTTGATTTTTGAATCCAACGCATTCGAAAGAACAGTTGCGATAAGTAAAATCAAAATAAAAAATACAATGGACATTCAAAACGACTCCTTTTGTTAGATTATCTAAATCTAGCGTATCAAAAAGCCACAAAAAAATCGATTTTTGTGGCTTTGGTATAGCATATTTAGTTTTTGGCAAATAAACTAGTTAAGTATTTCATGAAACGTTCTAGATA
>JALAGR010000103.1 GCA_022712335.1 Pediococcus sp.
AAGTGGTACTATAACAGGTGAAAAATAAAAAAATAGAAAGGTGAATGGTATGGATAGGGAAGAAATAATTGACTTACATAAAAAGCATAATGGAGTACTAGAGATTAAAGCTGTGTTACCTGTCAATAATGCGGAAGATTTAGAAAGGGCTTACACCCCGGGGGTAGCTGAATTATCGAAACTCATACAGTCAGATTCTGATAAAAAGAATGAGTTAACGATTAGTGGCAAGTTAGTGGCAGTTGTTACAGATGGTTCGGCTGTTCTAGGTCTAGGCAATATAGGTCCACAAGGTGGATTACCTGTGGTCGAAGGGAAAGCGCTTTTATATAAAGAATTAGCAAATGTTAATGCAATTCCGGTAGCTGTAGAACAAACTTCAGTTTCAGAATTTGTACAAACTATAAAAAATATTAGCGGAAGCTTTGCTGGTATTCATCTGGAAGATATTGAAGCGCCTAGATGTTTTGAGATAGAAAACCAATTGAACCAAGTTCTTGATGTTCCTGTATATCACGATGATCAAGAAGGTACCGCGATTGTCGTATTAGCAGGTTTAATCAATGCGGCTAAAGTTGTTGATAAAAAATTAAGTGATTTAAGAATTGTTATAAATGGAGCAGGGGCGTCTGGACTAGCAACTGCTAAATTATTAGCAAATATTGGAATAAAGCAAATTACGTTGGTGGATAAAAAAGGGATTATTCGAAATGAATCGAATAGTTTAAATCATTATCAGTTAGATTTAGCTAAAACGTTGAACTCAAATGAAATTGGAATGACTCTAAAGGATGCTTTGATTGGTCAAGATGTATTAATTGGATTATCAGTTGGAAATGTTGTAACAGAAGCTATGGTTCAATCTATGGCAGATAAACCAATTATATTTGCATTGGCAAACCCAATCCCTGAGATTGATCCAAAAATTGCACAAAAAGCAGGGGCAGCTGTAATTGCTACAGGTAGTTCAGCATATCCAAACCAGGTTAATAATATTTTGGCCT
The DNA here is from genome assembly GCA_022712335.1 of Pediococcus sp. Lineage (GTDB taxonomy): Bacteria > Bacillota > Bacilli > Lactobacillales > Lactobacillaceae > Pediococcus. The sequence continues at coordinate 1,005 of JALAGR010000103.1, forward strand.
TTCCAGGTCTTTTTAAAGGTCTGTTAGAAAGTAAAATGAAACATTTTGATCTGGAATTAGAGCTTCGAATTGCTAAAAGTTTAGCAGGAATGATAAGTAAGCCTACCGCTAAAAATATTGTTCCAAGTGTCTTTGATAAATCAGTTGTTAAATCAGTGGTAGCGGCAGTAAAACAATGCAAATAATGATTCTAAGAATGGAGTGTTTGTCATGGAAATAAAGAAGTCGATGAATGAGCAGAATTTATTTCAAAAATTTATTTCACTACACATTGGTATTATTCCGATGCCACTTTACCTATTATTAGTTTTGGCATATTGTTTATTAACATTAGGAAAACAAATGCCTGACGATATGTTAGGTGCTATTGGTATTATGACGCTTTTTTCATTTGTCTTGGAGGAAATTGGAAAGCATATTCCAGTTTTAAAGTCGTTAGGTGGCAAAGTTTTAGTCGTAACTTTCTTACCTTCATATCTTGTTTATGAAGAATGGTTACCAAAGAGTACAGTTAATGTTGTTACTGATTTTATGAATAATAATAATTTTTTAGCATTTTTATAGCTTTATTAATTGTTGGTAGCATCAGTGCCATGAACCGTAAAACTTTAATTAAAGCGAGCACAAGAATTATTGTCGTTTTAATTATCTGTGAATTAGTTGGACCGCTTTTAGGAATTGCAGTAGGAACATTATTAGGTTTGTCTATTTGGAAGAGTTACTTTTATGTAGTTGCACCAATTATGGCTGGTGGAGTTGGTGAAGGAGCTTTACCGCTTTCACTAGGTTATGCAGCTATTATTTCAATGACTCAACCTAAAATTTTTGCCATGATTTTACCTTGTGTTATGTTAGGAAGCTTAGTAGCAGTTATTTTAGCAGGTATCTTGAAAAAAATAGGAGATATTCACCCTGAATTAACGGGTAATGGACGGTTAGTTGAGGCGGATGGTGCTGATTCTGTATTAGGTAGTTTGACACAAAAATCTAGTGGCGCTGATATTGAAAAAATGTTAGTTTCAGGAGTATTGGCAATTGCACTATACTTATTAGGCGTATGGGTTAATAGTGTTATTCATCTACCAGCACCAATTGTGCTACTAATTGTAGTGATGGTTGCTAAAATGCTTGGTTGGATTCCAGAAGGATTACAAGAAGGTGGAAAGTCTTTGTATAGTGTCACAGTTAAAGGGATTACTCCACCACTTTTGTTTGGTGTTGGTGTAGCAATGACACCATGGGAATCATTAATTACCGTTTTTACCAATATTCCAATGTTAATTACAATTGTAGTGACAGTTACTGGGATTGTATCGGCAGCATTTTTTAGTGCGAAATGGTTGGGAATGTATCCAGTTGATACTGCAATTGCTGTTTCTTGTTGTAGTGGTCAAGGTGGTACGGGTGCGCTTGCAATTTTAGCGGCTGGTGATCGAATGGGATTGATGCCATTTGCTCAAGTTGCTGTTCGTCTAGGTGGTGCAATTACTGTTACCTTATCAATATTTTTAATGCGTTTATTTGTGTAAAAGGAGTTTGGAATGGGTTACGAGCAAGATGTGAAACGAGTGAATCTAAAGAATCCGTATTATTTAAAAAAGTGGGAAAATTTGCTTCAAAAAGTTGATATTCAAGTTTCAACGGAAGTGTCGATTGATGATATAACATGTGTTGGCGTTTTTGAAGCAGACCAACTGATTGCTACAGGTTCTTTTCAAGAAAATATTTTAAAGTATATTGCAGTCGACCCCACCTATCATGATGGAAAGTTATTTAATCTGATTATTTCTACTTTAATTAGCACGTTAGCACAGCAACAGATATTTCACATTTTTGTATTTACTAAACCAATTTATCAAATGAGCTTTGAATTCGTCGGATTCAAAACTTTAGTAAAAACAGACGTGGGAGTATTGCTGGAAACTGGAGATACAGCTATTACAGATTATTTAGCAACTATTCCGAGGATTGCAAATCAAAAAAATTGTAAAATTAGTGCAATTGTAATGAATGCTAATCCATTTACTTTAGGTCATCGCTATTTGGTTGAAGAAGCGTCCAAATCTAGTGACTTGGTTTATATTTTTGTGGTGAAACAGGACGTATCTTTGTTTAAAACTACTGAACGATTTCATCTTGTGCAAGTGGGGGTCTCAGATTTATCTAATGTGCGGGTTGTTTCGGGAGATGAATATATGGTGAGCTACGCAACTTTTCCGACTTATTTTATACCCGATAAAACAAATATAATTCGTTATCAAACAGAAATGGATGCCACATTATTTAAACAAAAAATTGCAAAACCGTTGCATATTAAAACTCGTTATCTTGGCGAAGAACCATTTTCTAAGACCACAGAAGTGTATAACGAAACACTAAAACGAATTTTACCACCAGAGGTACAGGTTGAAATTATTCCAAGACTAAAAATAAATACTCAGATTATTTCTGCTACCAAAGTTAGAAAAGCAATACAACAAAATCAAATTGAAACTATTAAAGATTTTTTACCAAATAGTACATACAACTATATTAGAGATCATTTAAAGATTTTACAAAATTCAATTAAGGAAGGTATGAATATTGATGGAAATTAAGTCAACTGCAATGGCTGGAACGCTTGAATCATCAGACATACAAATTACTATTTCGAGTAATAAAAGTGGAATACAAATTGATTTGAATTCAGACGTAGCAAAAATTTTTGGGAAGCAAATTAAAAAAGTTATCATAGAGAGTTTAAATGCATTAGAAATTAAAAATGCGAAAGTTAAAGCTGTTGATCAGGGCGCTTTAGATTGTGTTATTAGAGCACGGACATTAGCTGCAGCACAACGTGCAACACATACAGCTGAAGAACCAGAATGGGAGGTATTCTAATGCGAGAGGAACGTTTACGCAGAACAATGATGTTTGTTCCAGGTAATAACCCAGCAATGATAAAAGATGCCGGAATTTATGGAGCAGACTCAATTATGTTTGATTTAGAAGATGCAGTTTCTCTAGCTGAAAAAGATGCTGCAAGATTCTTAATATCAGAAGCGATAAAAACCCAAGATTATGGTGAAGCTGAATTAGTAGTGAGAGTAAATGGTCAGGATACTCCATACTATCATAATGATGTGCTAGCAATGGTAAAAGCTGGAATCGAAGTAATTAGATTGCCAAAAGTTGAATCTGCAGAAATGATTAAGCAATTGGAACAGGATACTTTGGTAGCAGAAAAAAAGTTTGGTAAAGAAATTGGAAGTACGCATTTAATGGCTGCGATTGAATCTGCAAAAGGAGTTTTGAATGCGCCAGAAATTGCTACGGCATCAAGTAGGATGATTGGTATCGCGCTCTCAGCTGAAGACTATACTACCGATATGAAGACACATCGGTACCCAGACGGTGCAGAATTGGAGTTTGCAAGAAATATGATATTACATGCTGCTCGAGCAGCTGGGATCGCAGCCTTCGATACTGTATTTACAAATATGGATGATGTTGAAGGATTTTATCGTGAAACACGCTATATACATCAACTTGGGTTTGATGGGAAATCATTGGTTAATCCACGCCAGATACCAATGGTCAACGAGGTATATGCGCCTACAAAAACAGAAATCGAGAAGGCTAGGGATGTAATTTTTGCGATAGAAGAAGCACATGCTAAAGGTTCAGGAGTGATATCTATGAACGGACAAATGGTTGATAAACCTGTGGTACTTAGAGCACAGAGAGTAATGAGACTAGCCGTGGCCTCTAATTTGATTGATAAGGAGGGAAATTACCTTGGAAAATAAAAAAAAGCAGACAAATTTTGACGAAGTCTTAAGTGAATATCAATATGAACCTTTTAGATCTACAAAAATTGGCAACCCTATTGTACAGAGAGTAGCGCCTAGAGTACATGTGACCACAGGTGAAAATAAGATTGTTAAATCTTTAAAAGAAGTGGTTAAAAAAACTGTACACGATGGAATGACAATTTCCTTTCATCATCATTTTAGGAATGGTGACTTTGTTTTTAACCAAGTAATGAGAATTATTCTTGATGAAGAAATCAAAGGCTTAACGCTGGCTCCTTCTTCACTTACTGGAGTTATGAATGAACTAGTTATTGAAGCCATTAAAGCCGGTACGATTACAAATATTACTAGTTCAGGTATGCGAGGTTCCTTAGGAGATTTTATTTCTCATGGAGGATTAAAAAAACCAGTAATTTTTCGTTCTCATGGGAATAGAGCACGTGCTATTGAACATGGTGATATTAAAATTGATGTTGCTTTTCTAGGGGTACCTAATTCAGACGAATTAGGGAACGCGAATGGAATGCATGGTGAAGCTGTATTTGGATCATTAGGATATGCTTTAATGGATGCCCAATATGCTGATAAGGTTGTCCTAATTACCGATAATATCGTTGACTATCCCAACACGCCAGCTTCAATAAAGCAAACACAAGTTGATTATATCGTGAAAGTTGATCGAGTTGGCGATCCTAATAAAATTGGTTCCGATGCCACACGATTTACTAAAGACCCTAAAGAACTAAAAATTGCTAAAACAGTTAATGATGTTATTGTGAATTCGAAATATTTTAAAAATGATTTTTCTTTTCAGACTGGTTCTGGTGGAGCAGCGCTAGCGGTTACTCGTTATTTGAGACAAGCTATGATTGATAATCAAATTAAGGCATCTTTTGCTTTGGGTGGGATCACTAAACCAACTACAGACTTGCTTAAAGAAGGTTTAATCAAGAAAGTGATGGATGTCCAAGACTTTGACAAAGGTGCTGCTGAAGCTATGCAATCAGAAGAAAATCAGCAAGAAATTGATGCTTCTTGGTATGCTGATCCCGATAATAAGGGCGCGATGGTAGATCAATTAGATGTAGCTATTTTAAGTGCGTTAGAGATAGATACAAACTTTAATGTTAATGTAATGAGTGGATCAGATGGAGTTATTCGTGGAGCAATCGGCGGACATCAGGATGCTGGGACAGCTAAAATGACAATTATTTCTGCACCATTAGTTCGAGGGCGTATTGCGACAGTAGTACCTAAGGTTACAACGGTGGTTACCCCAGGTGAGTCTATAGATGTTTTGGTTACAGAGTATGGAGTAGCTATTAATCCAAAACGTCAAGATTTAATTGAACAATTGAGTAACATTCCAAATGTGCCTATCTATACAATCGAGCAATTACAGGAATTAGCAGAACAGAAAGTGGGCACTCCAGAACCGTTAGAGTTTACAGACAGAAATGTAGCATTAGTTGAATATCGTGATGGTACCTTAATTGACACGATTAAAGAAATTAAAGATTAAAAAATAGGCAAGAGGCTGAGATGGGATTATTTAGTAATGGTAAAAAACAAACGATCGTAGATGTTCTTAAGGACCGCGACCAACGAGCTATCACTCAAAAGAAGTTATTAGAGAAGTATCCATATGGAACATTAATAGTTATAAAGCTAAATATTCCTGGTCCAATTAAAAATAATGATGAAATTCATCAAATTTTTACTGATGGAGTTGAACGATTTCGAAAAAAGTTACTAGATTCTAATGTAATGTTAGAGTGGAATAAACCAGTAGGAAACACGTGCTTTTTATTTTCAAAATTGCCTGATAAAGAAATAAAAAAAATAGCTGTTATGTTTGAAGATATTGATGAGATGGGCCGTTTTTTTGATATTGATGTACTGAGCGATAAGAAAACAAAAGCAATTTCGCGTAGCGATTTAGGAATGGAATTACGGAAATGTTTTATCTGTGGGGAGACAGCAAAAAAATGTGCACGTTCTCGAAAGCATACGGTTGAGGAGCTGCAACGGTTTATCCAAGAAAAAAATAATTCATTTCAAAGGAATTATAAAAATGATTGATTTGAATGGAATAGTTAACGATGCAGTTAGAGCTTTGCTTTATGAGGTTAGTGTTAATCCTAAACCAGGTTTAGTGGATCCAATTTCATCAGGGCCACATTCAGATATGGATATTTTTACATTTATTGATAGTGCATTAAGTATGAAACCATACTTAATGAAAGCTGCTCAGCTAGGACACGATTATAATGGAGATTTATCAGATATGTTTCTTGAATTACGTGAATATGGAAAATTAGCTGAAGCTGCAATGCTTAAAGCAACGAAAAATATCAACACTCATAAAGGGGCTATTTTTTCTCTGGGAATACTAGTGTGTGCGACATCCTACTCAATAGCAAAAGATGGCGATGTGCGAGAGATTGTTCAGGAAATGTTGAAAGATTTAACTAAGAAGGATTTCTTAAATCTTAATAACAAACCTCAAAATGAATTGACAGCCGGAGAGCTTCAATATCTTAGGTTTAATTACAAGGGAATTAGAGGCGAGGCTGAAAGTGGCTATCCTACAGTTTTTAATGTGGGACTACCTGCACTTTGTAATACCAAAGGTACTTTGAATCAGCGCTTATTAGATACATTTTTGAACCTAGTTGCTGTAAATGAAGATTCTAATCTTTTAAAACGATCGGGTAATGATTTGGATGTGATTTATTGGGCCAGAAAGCAGGCAAAAGATGTTTTAGAACTTGGCGGTTGTAAAACGATGCTGGGAATGCAAAAATTAGAAGAAATGAATAAAATTTTTTTAAAACGAAATTTAAGTCTAGGTGGAACTGCAGATTTACTTATTTTAACCATATTTTTGTCATTGAGAAAAAATATTATTTAATAAGGGTATAGAAGATACTAAAAGTAGTTATGAGAATGTAATTTATATCTTTTTAGTATAGACTAAGTGCAAAAACCGTCTTGTGAGAGTATTTTTTCACAGGACGGTTTTTTTATTTAAGGCTATAACAATATTTTAAAGCTCCTCAACTACCCAATTTCAAAAGTAAAGTTCACTAGTCGACTGGCGTAGCTAGGATGGTGATTGAGTTGCTTAGTTGTTTTTTGGAGGAGCTCCAGTTTATCTGTAATAATGCCATCGACGCCCATGAAGTTCAATTTCGCCATGGCGTCGTCGCTGTTAACGGTCCAAGCGTAGACTTTGCGACCAGTTAATTCAGCGGTTAGTAGAAACGAATTGTTGAGAGTGGAATATTCCATCGTATAAAAATCGGCATTGGATTGCGGAACACCGATAAAATTAAATGGCAAAATATAACCCACGGTCAATTTAGGATTAAGCTTTTTCAATTTTTCGACGGCATCATAATCTAAACTGTGCACTTGGTCATGATTTTTCAAAATCCGCTTTCCATACTTAGCGTTGAAGCGCTCAACAACTTTAGGATCATCATACTTAGTAGTCTTAAATTCAATCAAAAGGGGTTGTTTCAACTTTTCAGCAGCATCCATATAATCATCTAAACTAGCGATTTTAGCGGAACTGCCATTTTCATGAGCTGTTAATTTAGTGAGTTGCTTCAAAGTTAGCTCGTGAGGAGCTTTATCAACGCCTGTTAGATTTTTCAAATTTTCATCATGCATTAAAACAAACTGATGATCCTTAGTTTCGTGGATATCCATTTCAATGAAATCAGGATGTAAGCGACTCGTATTTTTAAGCGACTCGATGGTGTTTTGGACACCGTTGTGATCGTTGACACCACGATGTGAAATCGTGATTGGATTATCACTGAAAAATCCAGTTAGATATAGTGAATTAAATCCAATTCCACTAACGATAATTAACCCAGCGATAATGCGAATCCAACGCTGATTACCAACGGCATAGCTAAGGTCTTGAAGTTGGTCGCCTAGCTCATGGGTATGGGCAACAAATTTTTCATTTTTAGCGAGGTAGTCAGTCAGTGTCTTCAGCGACCCTGCGCCCGCGGGAATACTGCTACAGAACATGAAAAATTCAATTAAAATTAAGTTCACTGAAGCAGCAATAAAAGCGACGGTC
>JALAGR010000104.1 GCA_022712335.1 Pediococcus sp.
ATACTCATCAATTCAATATCCCATTTACGTTTTCCAACGTAAACAAATACACCAAATTGCTTTAAAAGTTGTTGCACATCATAAAGTGTTTTCATAATACCATCTCAACTAATTTAACAGATTATTCCTATGATGTAAACGCTAATTTGAAAAACATCCCCATCATAAGAACGATTAAAATTACACTACCACTGCGTTTCCAGGTTGGAGTTTTGCCAAATTGAGGAAACCCAATCACATACGCTACTAAGAAACCGGCAATTAACCCGCCTAGGTGCGCAACGATGTTCATGTTGGATCCCATCAAGCCACTAACTACTCCTAAAACACTGAATAACAGCATTTGTTTGCCCATGTCGATCAGTGCCGGATAATCTCGATACTGCTCCGCCATCATCAACCAGACACCAATAATACCAAAAATCGCACCACTGGCTCCTGCTGAAATACTGTTTGGATTTGAAAAAGTTAGACTTGCAAAATTGGCAAAAATTCCTGAAAAAATGTATATCACTAAAAATTTCCAATGACCGATTATTCGTTCTAAAAGCCTACCAATAAAGTATAGCGCAATCATATTAAACAAGATATGCTCAAATCCAATATGAACGAACATTGAGGTAAAAATAGACGAAATCGCTTGACCATTTCTCACAAATGCGGGCACTAAAGCTCCGTGAGTCACTAAAACAGAAATATTAGTGCTCCCGCCAGCTATTGTCAGCCAAAGGAAAACTAGAATATTGATTGCCACAATCGCTTCTGTGACGAACGGTCCATTCCAGATTTGTTTCAAAAATTGTTTCTGATCACTCATTAAAAATCACCTTTTTCAAAAAGAACGTTTTTAGCGTTCAAATTGAATTCCTTTTTCAGTAATGATTTTTTCCAATGGAACATCAAAATCCTCAACATCCCATTCTGGTTTTGAATAAATTTGTTCTGAAAATGCTAAAACAATTTTATCGGCATCCGTTTTACGAAGATAACGATCGTAGTATCCTGCACCAAAACCTAGACGATATCCCTCAGTAATTTCGTATGATAGTCCTGGAACTACAATAACATCTAATCGTTCAGGTTGAACCACTTCTCCATCTATCGGCTCAAGAATCCCAAAAAACTTAGGTTGCATTTGTGTACTTGGATCGTATCGAACAAATTCCATTTGGTGATTTGGCAGTGTGCGTGGAATATAGACGTTTTTAGCTTCTTTAATCAGTTGCTGAACAATTGGTTCAGTATCTAATTCAAAGCCATTACTCATTGTAATAGCGATATTCTGAGCCCGTTGCACCTCAGCTTGATCAAAAAAGTTCTTGGTAATAATTTCTTCTTTCGTACTCTTAGTCTTCACATCAATTTGTTTCAAGCATTCGATTTGTTTTTGTCTAAACTCATTTTTATTCATTTTATTCCCCCAAAGGACCACTTTAATCATATAAAAAAGACCAGAAGCAACAGCAAAATGCAGTCTTCCAGCCTTAATTACGATTATTTTGTTTCTTTGTGTAATGTAACTTTGCGTTCACGAGGGCAATACTTGTTTAGTTCCAAACGATCCGGATTGTTACGTTTGTTCTTGTTTGATAAGTATTGACGATTATGGCATTCAGTACATTCTAAAGTAATGTGTACACGCATTGGAATGACCTCCATTAATATATATATTTGAATTCGAAAATCCACTAGCATTGTACATGTTACCACTATTCTCAGGATTTTTCCAGAACCAATTATGATTAATTCGTATTCAAGTTCTGAGCAGCGGTTTCAGACGTTGCCTTAGTTGGATTTGTAAGTGTTGATTTTGATTGTACATATTTCCAATATGCGGAATAAATCTCCTTAGCTGCCGTCATATTGTCTGATTCTGCATCTAAACCTAGCCCAGGAAGCGCTAGTACCACAACTACTTGCGGATCGTTAGATGGAGCATATGAAGCTAGTGACAACGTTACTGTTGATTTCCCATTGGTTGTTGTTTGAGCTGTACCTGTTTTAGCAGATATTCCTGGTGAAATTCCTGCAAGTGGCCCACCAGTTTTATATTTACTTGTACCATGAACAACATCGTATAAACCATCGGTAATCAGTTTCCGTTGTGCAGAAGTCATATCCACTTGATTCAAAACGGTTGGTGAAGTGGTACTTTGTACAGCACCTAACTTACCATTTTTCTTACTACTTCTAATTTGTTCTACAACGTGCGGTGCAATTCGATAACCCCCATTGGCAATGGTCGACATGTATTGAGCAACTTGAATTGTTGTGTACGCATCGTAGTTACCAAACGATAAATCGAGTGCTTTACCAATATTTGCAGAACCCGTTGGTCCTTTATATCCAGAAGATTCCCCTGGAATATCAATTCCCGTCTTCGTTCCTAAACCAAATTGTTCGAAGTAACCACGCAATTTACTAAAGACATTTGGATTCATCCCTGATAATCCAGCTCCAGAAGAATAATTAAATCCTCCCTCTTTCATTGCCAGTTGCATCATGTACGAGTTAGAAGATACTTCCAATGCTTTTGAAGCATCCACTGCCATGTTGGCACTTCCCGAACTATTAAACCAAGAACTCTTCGAACTTGTTCCAGCTAATTTGATGGGCTTATCAATCAAAGTATTGTTGTCAGTTGAAATCACACCGTCCATCAATGCCCCCGAAATCATGGCACCTTTGTCTAGCGAGACCATAACAATCGGTTCGTTAATCGTAGCCAAAGCATTGTCAGTCATTTTACCAGTCGATGGGTTCCGATCTGCTCCCGCAAGAGCAATCACGGCACCCGTCTTTGGATTCATTACCACCGCATAACCACCTGTGGATTGACCTCCGGCATTTTGCGAAGCTTCTTTCATAATCTTTTGAACTTTTTCTTGGAACTTAGAATTGATCGTCAAGACAAGGTTATCACCTTTTTTACCAGCATACTGTTGAACCCGCTTAACAATTTGACCACCAGAACTAACTTGAACCGCCGTTTGCGATTTAGTTCCTTTTAGCACTGATTCGTATTGTTTTTCAAGGTAACTTTGACCCACACTGTCGTTTCGTGCATAGCCTTCAGCTAATAGTGTGTTGACTTCATCGCTAGGTAATCCAGTCTTCGAACTACTTACTGTCCCTGTAAGTGACTTGATATCATCACCACCAGGATAGCTCCGTGTCCAACTTGTCGAAATTTTAACTCCCGGCATTTCAGAAAGATGTTCCCCAATTTTAGATAATTCTTGGCTTGAAACATTTGTTTCTTTGATATAAACCGTAGATAGTTGGTAAGCTCCGCTCATAATTTTAAAAATGCGAGCGGCATTCTCTTCTTTCGAACTTAGTTTAACTTTAGAGCTTTTTATATACTCAATTTCTTTTTCTTGAATCGCTTTACTACTCAAGTTACTTCGATTGGCGACCTTTTTTTCATAGTATTTACTATTTTTAGAATCTGCTAACAAGTCATTAGCAATATCCGTGCGGGTCAATGTTGTATCATCAGCTTTAAGATACTTTCCGAGCGAGTTAGCAACATCAAACATGTCTTGCGCTAAAACATTCACACCCTTTGTATACGAAACAGCTTGGTGGGCCGTATTACCGACCAGAACTTTTCCGGTGGAATCATAAATCACTCCACGTTGAACATTGTTAGTTTCAACCGTGTTATCAGTTCGATTCACTTCTGCTTGCAGCTTCGAGCCATACAAAATTTGTAAATACCCTAATTGCCCAACTAATAGTAACAATAGTGCAAAAACAACAAAAAAGATTAAATTCAAACGAAATGGTAATTCACTTTTTTGTTGACGAAATTTTTTAGGATTTTTCATTATTTATGTTGCTCCTTTTAAATCACTTCGTTCATTCTACCAGAAAATATATCGGTGTACTAATAGTATTAACAAAGTCTTAAGCATGTTTTGTGCTATCCTATTATTATCAATTTAAAGGTTGGGATTCCAATGAATTTTATTAAGAAACATCTGAACTTAATTTTAAGTGGGTGCATCCCCGCTTGCATCATGTTGGCATATTTTATCTATCGCGGTTTTGCACCATTCGGTTCCTCTAGTTTGCTGACCGTCGATATGGGCCAGCAATATGTGGCATTTTACGAATACTTTCGTAGTACGATTCTGGGGCATCCCGGTCAATTCTTTTACTCCTTCTCTAACGGATTAGGTGGAGATATGTTTGGGACTTGGACCTATTATCTTCTTAGTCCCACTAATTTAGTACTTTTATTCTTTAAAAAGGAAAGTGTAACTACCGGGATTTTAGTAGTTACCGTATTAAAGTACGCTTTAGCTGGACTAACATCTGCAATTTATTTGCAGCATCGTGTTCGTGAAAGCCACGTACAATCAACTCGAGTTGGAATCGCTGGTTTTGCAACAGCTTATAGCTTAATGGCATTCACAATTGCTAATCAACTTAATCTTTTCTGGCTCGATGCGCCAATTTTACTACCTTTGATCATTCTTGGCTTAGATTATTTAATCGATCGCGACCAAGTAAAAATTTTCGTAATCACCATGAGTTGCATGCTGATCATTAATTATTATTTTGCTTATATGATCGGTATTTTCACCGTTATTTATTTTCTGTGGTACGCCTCGCCCTTGTCATGGACGAAAATTTTTCGCTTTATCCAATCTTGGATTTATGTTCTGATTTTCTCAGCTATATCTTGGATGCCGACTTTATGGGCTTTGATTCATGGTAAAGCTCAGTATACTGAAAACACTATTAAATGGGCTTTTACATATTCACCGCTGAAAATGCTCACTAAATTAATGCCGGGAACCTTTAGTTTCAAACAAATGTCAGACGGTCTTCCCAACATCTACGTTGGAATGTTTGTATTAATGGCATTTATTGCTTACTTCTTTAATAAAGAAATTGGAATAAAAAGAAGAATTGGTGCATTGGTTGTGACCCTTTTCTTCCTACTTTCATTCTGTTTTACACCGTTAAATTTAGTTTGGCATGCTATGCAATTTCCTTGGTGGTACGCTTATCGCTTCAGCTTCATCTTTAGCTTCTGGGTAATTATCTTAGCTTTTGAAGGATTGTTGCATCCTATTCGAGAAGCTTTGCTCAAGCCAATTATTGCTGGTTTAGCAGTCATCAGCATTATTACCTATGTATCAACTAAAAATTTAACAAAAATCAGCGATTTTATGACTAACAACCAAATTCAATTTGGAGTCATTATTTTCATCGCCGCCGTTATCTTTTGGGTTGGTTTTCAAGCTAAGGAATTCAATCATTTGCTAACACCAATTCTAATTTGCTTTATGGCAGTTGACTTGTCCGTTAACGCTGTTTGGTCATTGAATCGTATCAGTTACGTGAGCCAGACCGAATTTTCTAAATATAGTGCAGCTGCTCGCTCTGCTACGAACGAAATCCAAGCTCGAACTACGAACTTTACTCGCATCGGAACCAACTATTCTAGAACTAAGAATGATCCAATTCAGCTTGGCTTCAACGGTGGATCGAGTTTTAACTCTAATCTAGAAACAAACATGCTAGATATGATGAGTGCACTTGGTCAGCCTACAACATCAGGAAATGTATCTTACATGAATGGAACGTTGATTTCCGATGCACTTTTGGATTTTAAATATTGGTCATTTGTCGATGAACAAGCTGCCAATAGTCCTTTTCTAACTAAAAGTGTTCGTCATGATGTTTTGAAACGCTATCACCGAATTGGCAATACTAAATACGCTGAAAACTATTTAAACCAATATGCACTTCCATTGGGAATCACCACAAGTCAACCTGTAAGTAACGCGAAAAAAGTTGGTACTCCGCTAGAATATCAATCTAATTTACTACAAAAAATTAGTAATCGTTCTGAAAACCTCTTTACTGATATTACTAATCAAGCAGGAATTTATTTCTCAAATGTCACTTCGACAACCAATATTAAGAATGGATTATTAACTAAGCAAAAGCTAAACAAGTCAGCTTCGGTAACCTTCGAATTTGTACCTAGCAACAACAATCCAATCTATATTACCGCTGGATCTCAATTGTCACACAATAATGCTGATATTTTTGTTAATAACCAGCGAATTTCTGAAGATATTGATTACGACCAACCCGTTATTTTGTCCATTGCAGATCAAATGAAGGGCAAAAAAGTACGAATTCAAATCGTTTTGAAGAAACAAAGCTTACTTCTATCCGATTTCAGTGTTGCAGAGCTTGGATTTAACACTTTTAAGCAAGATTACCAAGTTGCTAAGACAAACAGTCTAACTAACGTTAAGAACTCTGGAAACGTTGTTACAGGCGATTTAAACGTTAATGCCAAAAAAACTTATCTTTTTACTTCGATTCCTTATAGTTCAGGATGGCATATTAAAGTAGATGGCAAAAAAATTACTAGTTCGAAAGTCGGTAATTATTTCCTAGGGAGTTCAACCAAATTGCCGGCTGGTAAGCACCACGTTAAATTTACTTATATCCCACCTTTCTTCATGTTAGGTATGACAATTACATGCTTAGGGCTGCTACTCTGGATTTTGATTTTATTCCAACAAAAAAAGATTTTCACTCGTAAAAAGTGAAAATCTTTTTTATATTGTATAGCCTAACAA
>JALAGR010000105.1 GCA_022712335.1 Pediococcus sp.
GTAAATCCATTTGGTCGATGTTAATTAAGTCAGAAATTGGTTTACCATCAAGATTACCAAAAACGTAGCTAGCTTTGATACGTGCTAACTTGTCACTTCCAATAACATTCAGCCCTTCAGTATACTCATCGACTTTATCTTCTGGACCACTGATAACATAAGCTTCACCTAAGATTTTTTCAGCTTCATCATCTACGATTAATCGTCCTTGATCAATCACTAAGACGTGCTCAATTAAATTAGCCACTTCTTCAATCAGATGAGTCGAAATCACAAAAGTTCGTGGATTTTCTGCATACGTTTCAACCAATGCATTGTAGAATATTTCGCGATGACCAGCATCTAAACCTAAAACAGGTTCATCTAAGAAAACATATTCCACCGGCACTGCCAAGGCCACAATCAATTTCATGATTGTTCGGTATCCCGTGGATAGTTTATTGAAAATAATATTGGTCTGTAACCCGAATTTTTCGCTTAAGTCTTGAGCAAGTTCATCGTCAAAATCACCGTAAAAGTTCTTGGTCCATTTAAAAATATCCCTAACTTTAAGGTTCTTTGGATAAAGATTTACTTCACTCATCAAAAACATCTTCGAAAGTTGTTCATCATTATCCCGAATCACTTTGTTATCCAGACGAATTTCGCCCGTATCGGCTGGAATTCGATTCACCAATAGATTTAATAAAGTACTTTTTCCTGCGCCGTTTCGCCCCAGCAAGCCGTATATTTTATTAGGTTCGATGGTTAGACCGATTCCATTTAAAATCATTTTTTTATCAAATGATTTGGTTACCTGTCTTACTTCAATCCCCTTCATATAGATTGATACCCCTGTTCAATTAGTTTTTTTAGATCATCTTCATTAATGTTGAGCCGAACCGCTTCTTTAACTACTCCTACTACATACTTATTATAAAAGTTTTGTTGTCGATTCAAAGTAATCTGATTACTTGCGCCTTCAGCCACAAACATCCCCACACCACGGTGTTTCTCTAAAAGTTTTCGTGAAACTAGTTGATTCATTCCTTTTAGAACCGTCGCAGGATTAATATGAAATTCCTTTGATATTTCAGTAGTCGAAGGGATTTGTTCTCCCTCTTTAAAACCGCCCGTAAAGATTGCGTCTTCAATCTGTTGAGCGACTTGGAGATAGATTGGTTCACTGCTATTAAAATTAAATTGCATAAAATCCACCTTCAAATTTTATTGATTCTTACATCCTGAGCTTAATTACTCGTGTAACTAACTATAGAGGTTATTACTCTAAAAGTCAATCAGCTTGCCACCCTCTTTTACAATAAAAAACTTCGTGATAACTAGTAGCATTATCACGAAGTTTCGATTTTATTTAACAGGTTCGACTGAACCTTTAAAGTGTGTTTTGATCCAGTCTTGGGTTGATTTAGACTTGAGTGCTTTGATCACCTTTTTGATAGCTTTATTATTCTTTTCGTCTGGACGAATAGCAACAATATTACTGTATGGAGATGATGATTTTTCAACCGCAATTGCATCTTTAGCTGGACTCAATTTAGCTTGAACGGCGTAATTAGAATTAATAATTTCTGCATCGCCTTGCTTATTATTATAAAGTTGAGGCATTAATTTGGGTTCATAACCGGTCTTAAATTTAATATTCTTTTTGTTAGTAGCGATATCTTTAAAGTTAGCATTGGTTGTATCTGTACCCTTTTTCAATGTGATCAAACCCGCATTTTTAAAGATTTCAAGCACACGTCCATAGTCAGCAACGTTATTACTTACTAAAATTGTTGCATTCTTAGGAAGATCCTTTAATGACTTATATTTTTTAGAGTAAACTGCAATTGGTTCCAAATGAATTGAACCTGCACTAATGAGATTACCCTTATTTTTAGCGTTCCATTCCTTTAAGAAAGGTGTATGTTGGAAATAATTGGCATCAATATCTTTAGATGCCAATGCTTTATTAGGTAACACATAATCTTGGAACTGTTTAATTTTAAGGTTAACGCCTTCTTTTTTCAATTCTGGTTGAATATGTTTCAAAATTTCAGCATGTGGTGTTGGTGAAGCACCAATCGTCACAGTTGTCGTCTTCTTTCCTGCACTCCCACAAGCTGCCAAAATAACTGCTGATGCGGCAATTGTTAATGCTGTTAAAATTCTGCTTTTTTTCATAATAAAATTCCTCCTCGGTTAAACAACACGTTTATCAATAATTTTAACTAGTAAATCCCCGATCCATTGAAGAACAAAAACAAATAAAACAATTAGTATCGTTGCTACCAGAATGATTGTTCCATTATATTGCAAGAATCCATTATTATACGCTAGAGCTCCTAGGCCGCCAGCACCAATTGCTCCAGCCATAGCCGTGTAGCCAACTAACGAAATCGCCGTTACTGTCAATCCTGACACAAGCGCCGGTAAACTCTCTGGTAATAAGACTTTAAAAACAATCGTCCAACGACTTGCTCCCATCGCTTCGGCTGCTTCTAAAACACCTTGGTCGATTTCTCTAAATGACATTTCAACAATTCGTCCAAAGAATGGTGCTGCTGAGAGAATTAGTGAAGGCAGGGCTGCAACCGGTCCAATAATTGTATGAACTAACGTATTAGTAAACGGAATTAATAC
>JALAGR010000106.1 GCA_022712335.1 Pediococcus sp.
GCACATTACTAGAAAGTAAGATGTCTGATCCACAAGTATCTTTTGATATGTTTATGATCATGCATTTTATCAAGCAAGCTGCTGGGGAACCAATCACGTTGAGCTCAATTGCGGATGCACAAGAAGTTACAAAGAGTGCTATTTCACGCAAGATTGGTACTTTGTTAGATCTTGGTTTGGTTGAACAAAACAACGATAAACAAGATCGTCGTAAAAAATACCTTAAGCTAACAGAAAAAGGTTTTGATATTTACGAAGACAATGATCGTATTTTTAGAGAAATGCTTGATGTTGTTTCGGATAAGTTTGGTAAAGATGATTTTGTTAAAACATTAGAACATATCAACTCAATTCTTGAAATTATCAAAGAAACAACTAAATAATCGTTTAAAAGATACACATGATAAAGCAGGGGAGATTCCGCCTGTTTTGTTGTATGTTAAATTCATAAAAATAGACTACGTTAGAAAATATGACACAAAGGTACTTTATAGCCTGTAACTTTTTAGATATAATTAGTAAGTATTGTATAAAAATTAGTATGTGAGGTTTCTGATGGAAAAAGAAGTATTGAACAAGCATGTTGGAAAAGGAATTTTTTGGGCCCTTTTAGCATCTTGTATGTGGGGTATCTCAGGAACGGTGCTCGAAGTGATCTCGCAAGGAGAAAACATTCCGACATCATGGTTCCTTTCAGCTAGAACGTTAGGTGCAGGACTAGTATTGATTATTATTAGTTTTATTAAATATCGGATGCAAATTTTCGATGTTTTCAAATCAGTGAAGACGGTCTTATGGTTGTTGGCATATGCTATTTTTGGTTTAATGGCTAACCTTCTAACTTTTTATATCAGTGTTCAAGAAGGAAATGCATCAGCATCGACGATTTTACAATATTTAAGTCCATTATTTATTGTTTTGGGAAGCTTAGTATTTCAACGTGTCCGTCCAATGCGAAGTGATGTAATTGCATTTGTGATTGCCATGATTGGTGTATTCTTAGCAATCACGCATGGTAATATTTATGAATTAGCAATTTCTAACAAGGCGCTAATTTGGGGGATTCTTTCGGGTGTTACAGCAGCATTTTATGTTGTACTTCCAAAACCAGTAACTAAAAATCATCCTCCAATGGTTGTTCTTGGTTGGGCGCTCATTATTGGAAGTATTTTATTTAATATTCACCAACCGGTGTGGGTTGATACACCAATGATTACAACGAAGTTGGTACTTTCAATGTCGACTGTAATTTTAGTTGGTACAGTTTTTCCATTCTGGGCATTGCTACACAGTTTGAAGTTTGCGCCGTCTGCAGTTGTAAGTATCTTGGATGCGGTTCAACCAGTGGTAACATTCGTACTAAGTTTATTGTTCTTAAATCACAAATTTAACGTGGTGGAATTAATGGGAGCTGCGCTGGTAATTGTGGCGATTCTGATTATTCAAAGATCAAGAACAAACTTAGAATAGAGTGCGGAAAAAGTCGGGTTGCCGTTGAGGATTAACGTAGTGTAAATATAAATCTGGGTTTGGGATTTGTGTTTACACTGGGTTAACCGGAGAGGGCAGACTTTTGTAGCACGTTTCGAATAAAGAGTGTGAGCGAAGTTGGGTTAACATTGAAAAGCAACTTGGTTTAAGCATAAACATCAAAAGACCAGCGAAAAAATCGCTGGTCTTTTTTTCTTGACATTATTCGTTTACAAATGTAGTCTAGAGATAAAGATTACATTTGTAAACGAGAGGATGATTTAAATGAACACCACCGATGAAATTGAAATTAGTCAATCTGAATGGGAAACGATGCGGGTGGTCTGGACGTTGCAACAAGCTACCAGTCACCAAATTATTGATATTTTAGAGGAAAAATTAGGTTGGAAGGCTTCGACAACCAAAACCTATCTAGGGCGCTTGGTTAAAAAGGGCGCTCTAACCACTAGTAAGCAGGGGCGGGAGTTTATCTATCAGCCTGCAATTGAAGAACAGAATGCTATGGATAACGCTTCTAGCACGCTTTTCAACCATCTTTGTCAGCACAAAGTGGGAACAACTTTAGCAACACTGATTGAGCAACTTGAATTATCACAAAGCGATATTCAAATGTTAATCGAGAAGTTGGAAGAAAAAGCTAAAACGGCACCACAGCAAGTTAGTTGTAATTGTTTACCAGATAGTTGTGATATGAATTGTAAAATGGGGGGACGTTAATTATGAATCACGATCAAATGCACGAACATCATATGGATCATTCTAAAATGGATCATGCACATATGGACCACGATATGAGTGGTCATCATCACGAGATGGGTGATGGACACATGATGCACATGGGGAATTTAAAACAATTATTTTGGATGAGTTTAATCGCAACCATTCCAATTTTACTGTTATCACCGTTTATGGGGATGGATTTTAGTATAGCAGGAGTAAAATTACCATTTACCTTCACTGGTTCAGACTATATTGTTTTAATCTTAGCTACATTTCTATTCTTCTACGGCGGAAAGCCATTTTTAACAGGAGCAATGAGCGAGTTAAAAGCCAAAGCTCCGGCAATGATGACTTTGATTGCAATGGGAATCACTGTAGCATATGGATACTCGCTTTACGCTTTTGTGATGAACCAGTGGATTAATCCAACAGGGCACGTCATGGATTTCTTTTGGGAACTCGCAACGTTAATCGTAATTATGTTATTGGGTCACTGGGTCGAAATGAATTCAGTGATGGCCGCAGGTTCAGCAGTGGAAAAAATGGC
>JALAGR010000107.1 GCA_022712335.1 Pediococcus sp.
AAATTATACTCCCTGCACTCAAAAAATCAACAGTTGTAATCTTAATGTAAAATTTCTAAGATTGCTTAGACTCGTTTTGGTCAATATAAATTGCCATCGCAAACTTTAATAACGTCAAATTGATTCGCTTTTCATCTTCGCCATCATATCCAAGATAAACGCTGATATAACGATCCGCCATTTGATACTCGTTGCTTTGGATAATCTCCTCATCCGCTGCGTTACTGTACTTTCGTGTTAAATCTTCAATCACTGGACCAGTGAAAAGATCTAGAAAGTCCGTTTGGTTGCCGACCCCATCTTCAATGTCGATAATTCCCTTATCAGTATTCACTTCAAAGTAAAATTCGCTTAAAGGAATTTCAAAAATGGTAAATCCATCGAAACTATTTCCGTCTGAATAAAAAACAATTCCTTTGCCTGGATTCAATTCTAAAAACGCATAGTAATCTCGTTCATTTCTTAATTTCGAAATAAAAGAGATTGCCTCAATTTGTTTTGTATCCATTTTCTTTATCTGACTTTGATCGTTGATCACAATCGGTTTTCCTGTATCAATAACACTTTTTAGAACGTTATAAGTATAAATCATTACTCAACCCTCCAGCGTATTCTATTGTAATGCCTCAATTATATCGTGTTCGCGTCGCTTTAACAGTTTTTATGCCTCATCAGCTCGTTCTTTTAATTGCCGTACGACCTGAATATACGAATAAACTAACACTAGATTGGAACCTAACCATGCTAATGGGTTCGCCGTACATGCTCCCCAGAATCCAAAAGCAGGTACTACAAAAATCCCAACTAGCATTCTTGAAATCAATTCAGCAACCCCAGCCATGGTTGGTGCCATACTTTTCCCAAAACCTTGCAATGTATAGCGAATAATAAACAGAATTGCTAACAGGAAGTAACTTGTACTAACGATCACGAAATATTCATGCGCTAGGTTCGTAATGTGTTGTTCAGAATTCCCAATAAACAAATTAACTAGCATACGACTATTAAAGATAATCAACGCTCCGACAACAAAACTGTAGCCCACAGAAGTAATTAGGGTCTGACGAATTCCTTGTAAGATGCGCTTGAAGTGCTTAGCTCCATAATTTTGCGCTGTAAATGTTGCCATCGTAATTCCCAGTGACATCATTGGTTGCGTTGCTAATTGGTCCACCTTACCTGCAGCTGTATATGCTGCAATGGCGGATGAACCCAAATGATTTAGAGAAACCTGTAAGATAATTGCTCCAATGGCGATGATTGAAGCCTGAAAGCCCATTGGTAACCCAATTTTAATTTGTTCACGGACCAATTTCATATTTGTTTTAATTTCTCGTAGTTCGAGTGATAAAACTGGAACTCGTGCTTTGATATAAAACCAACATAGGAAACATGAAATCAACTGCGCTGTAACGGTTGCTATTCCGGCTCCTGCAACCCCCATGTGGAGAAAGACGATTAAAATAATATCCAAGACCACGTTGATAATACAGGCAATCACTAAAAATACGAGTGGCAAACGACTATTCCCCAAAGCTCGCAACATATTGGAGAAAAGGTTAAAGAACATTGTGGCAATCAACCCGCCCACAATGATAGTTAAAAATGTGGCTGCTCCATCAATAATATTGGCTGGAGTTTGCATTAATTGGAGTAATGGTCGTGCTGCTAGCACACTAATCAGCGTTAATACTAACGTGAAGACACCACAAATCCAGATACTTGTCGCAAAACTTTGCTTAACGGCTTTGACATCCCCAGCCCCAAAATGTTGCGCGGTAATAATCGACAGCCCGGTCGTCATTCCTTGCGCAAATCCAATAATTAAAAAGGTCAATCCATTGGTTGCTCCAACAGATGCTAATGCTTGTACTCCAACGACTCGTCCAACAATCAAAGTATCTGATAGCGTATAAATCTGCTGGAAAATATTTCCCAAAAGAAGTGGAATACTGAACAAAATAATGCCCTTGATGGGACTTCCCTTAGTTAAAATACTATCCATGTAAATCCTCCGTGTCTGCTAAATAAATGATATAAAGTTGTTTAAAATATGAATCCCCATACTACATTTTATGTCGCGCGTATGCACGTAAGTGATTGCTAAAATTGCACCCATGATTGCGTAAATCGGGAAATTAACCCCCGTATCATGTAATGCACCAAAAAGAATGGCATTAACGATGATTCCAATTATCTTCATTATTCGTGTATCTTTTTGGAAAAACAATTCGAAGAAAATACCTCTGAAAATAAGTTCCTCCATGATCGGAGCAATAAGTACCCCATCCAAAAAAGTCCAGACAGGTAATTTTTCAAATAGTTTTTCGATTTCCAACTGATTGGCGGAAGTATTAACTTTAAATTGATTGGTATACCAAATTTGAAGTCCCATAAATGCCATCCATACCACGACCATCAGCAGCATAAACATTATCCGTTGCTTCTTTTGGAGTGGTTTACCATAAGCGCTATGATTCTTTTTAATTTTATACCGATAAAATTGACAGAAAAATATGATAACTGCTGTAGTGACCGCAATATACACAATAATCAAAAATACCAAAAGGGGTTTGTGACTTTGTGTATATGTTGCTACAATCTGCGGAATCGAAACTAATTGATCCATCCCGAATAGTAATACTAAAAATAAACAATTCTTCAACACTTGTAACGCTTTCATTAGGTATCCCTTCTCAAGATATCAACTTTATTTTAAAGATAGCATTTTATCTCCAAAATACAATCGAAAAAAACTCGTAAACGTGATTTTTATTAAGATGAACTTAATTATTGGTATATTTTCTGTTTTACTAAACTTTCCGTGGTAATCTAAAACAGTAAAGAAAGGTGATGCTTGATGATTATTAACGATAAAAAAATGAATCAGTATCTTGAAGTTCAGTTAATTGGCCACGAGGACAATAAAATCAAGGCTAGAACGAGTGCTGGACAATACATATTTGTTTATCCTACCACCGAACAAACCAACGATCCTTTGTTTTGGAAATGTTTGAAAGATATTATTAATAATAAATTGTGGCTACCAATCACTAAACAGTTCCATCAGTTGGTAGCTAGCGATTGGCTTGTAACCAACGCTTAAATTTAAATCCAACATTAAAAGTGAAAATACCAAGGAGCTGTGACAAATGGCAAGGGATAATCCCAGTCATTTTGGTCACAGCTCCTTTTTATTTAACGATATTTAGTAAATCAGTTGGTGTTTGTAAGATATATTCAGCTTCTGAAAAATCATTAGCTGGCAAAGCTCCCCAACCTGCATTGGCAAAATCAACGCCTGCTGCGTGAGCTGATTGCATATCAAATAGCGAATCTCCTACGTATAGTACGTCTTTTTGATCGAGTTCTGGGAAATATTTTTGCATTCCAAACTCAATTGGGTCAGCATTAGGTTTATGCTTTTCCGTATCGTCGGAAAGTACCACTCTTTCAATGGCTCTAATCTTAGGAAAACTACGCATTTCATCATCGAAAACTCTTCTAAGTTTAGAAGTTACGATTCCATATTCGATTCCCAGTTCTTGTAAGCCAGCAAACATCTCGTCAATTCCATCATATTCTTTGATTAAATCGACTTCTTGATTAATTCGTTCATTAAAAATGTCAATTGTTTTAGCTGGATTAGATGAACCTAACTCCCGCGCCATATCAATCCCTGGAAGACCCATTAATTCAATAATTGCCTTCGGTGTCACTTCCACGCCGTCTTGATTCAAAGCATACGTAAGTGCTGCTACCGATGCATCTTCAGTTTTTAATAATGTGTTATCTAAATCAAATAGAGCAACCTTATACTTAGCCATAATATCCTCCAAAAAATCTAATTAGTATTTGCCACTTATATTAC
>JALAGR010000108.1 GCA_022712335.1 Pediococcus sp.
ATGGGGAAACACCGCTGGTAAATGGCGAAACTTTTGATTTGGTTGTGCTGGCAGTTGGAGCTTGGTTAAAAGAGACCTTGAAGACCATCGGAATCGAAGCCTTAACCCGTCCGCAAAAGGGGCAATTAATTGAAGTTGAACTCCCTAGTCATGCAAAGGTTGATTCAGAAGCTCCGGTATTAATGCCAGAAGGAGAACGTGATTTCATTCCTACTAATCGAGGAACACTGTTGATTGGTGCTACTCATGAAAATGATCAAGGTTTTGATTTAGAAGTTAGTGAGCAAATCATAGATGACTTACTAGCTAGTGGACAACGGGTGATTCCTAACTTGGATAAATCGATGGTTAAAAGCACACGTGTAGGTACGCGCGCTTATACCGAAGATTTCGCACCATTCTTTGGGTACCTACCTGGTTATTCGCACATCATGGTAGCGTCTGGACTAGGATCTTCGGGACTAACAACGGGACCAATTATCGGTAAACTACTAGCTGATTTAGTAGAAAATCCTGAGTTGAATGTCTCCGATTTAACCAAACCACTTACAACATACATTAAGTAGAGGTGAGCATGGTATGAAAAAAGTGCAAAGCTTTTATTACCAGCCAGATTTTCTAAATAATATGATCAGCTGGTCTTGGACTTTGATGATTTTAATTGTTGGAATTATTTTCTGGCTTGAAGTAACAACATTTAATTGGATTACAGCTACTTTTTTTGCTTTATTTATCGTGATAATCAGTGTTCAAACGGTTAGTCGAACGGTTGAAATCATTGGTTCGGAATTAATCATCAATAAAGTAATTAAGAGTAATTTTACAGTTCTAAGTATCAACAAAATTAAAAATGTAACACAAGGTAAGTTGTCATTGAGTTTTGACTACGAGCATAAAAGATATAAACTATTAATGAGCCGTAAATCATCAAACAAATTATTTAAAACTTTGACAAAGGGGTAGAAGATTAATGAATGATATTGAGATTTCCCAAAATGCTGAAATGTTACCAATTCAAGAAATTGCCAAGAAAGCTGGTTTTAGTGAAGAAGTTGTTGAACCTTATGGTCATTACAAAGCTAAAATCGACATTTTTGCTGAAAAAGAACGTCAAAAGTTAGGAAAATTAGTGCTAGTAACTTCGATCAATCCCACTCCTGCTGGAGAAGGCAAATCTACTGTGACAGTTGGATTAGGTGATGCGTTAAATGACATTACCGGTTCAGCTATGATTGCTTTAAGAGAACCTTCCCAAGGACCTGTAATGGGTATGAAGGGTGGCGCAACTGGCGGTGGTTATTCGCAAGTTATTCCAATGGATGACATTAATTTGCACTTCACTGGTGACATGCACGCACTAACAGCAGCTAACAATACCTTGGCAGCTTTAATTGATAATCACATTCAACAGGGAAACGAACTCAATATTGATCCTCGTACCATCGCTTGGCGTCGTTGTTTAGATATTAACGATCGTGCGTTACGAAACATTGTGATTGGTCTAGGGGGACGCTTTAGTGGCGTGCCTCGTGAAGATAAGTTTGATATTACGGTGGCTAGTGAATTAATGGCCGTCCTTTGTCTTTCAAAAGATTTGAACGACCTAAAAAACCGCATCAATCGGATTTTAATTGCTAATAATTATGATGGACAACCTGTTTTTGTCAAAGATTTGCAGGTTGGTGGAGCAATCGCAACGCTATTAAAAGACGCAATCAAGCCTAATTTAGTTCAAACAATTGGTCATACACCAGCGATTATTCATGGTGGACCGTTTGCCAATATTGCTCACGGCTGTAACAGTGTGCTAGCTACCAAAACAGCCCTTCAACACGCAGAATATACGGTTACCGAAGCTGGTTTTGGGGCGGATTTGGGTGCTGAAAAATTCCTCGACATCAAAACTCCAGTTTTAGGAAAGCAACCTGACGCCATCGTCATTGTAGCAACGATTCGTGCGCTCAAATACAATGGTGGCGCTAAGTTAGCGGACCTTAAAAATGAAGATATTGAAGCCCTACAAAAGGGTTACATCAACTTACAACGCCATATTAAAAATATGCAACGTTATAATATTCCAGTGACCGTTTCAATTAATCATTTCGTTAGTGACACTGATCAAGAAGTGGCTACATTAGCCAAATTAGTTGAAGCCGACGGCGTTTCGGCGATTGTCACTGATGCTTGGGCTAAGGGTGGCGAAGGTTCGAAAGTACTTGCGAATGAAGTGATTGCTTTAGCCAATTCCGATCAAGGTGAAATGGTTAAGTTGTACGATAACGATGCTCGTATCGAAGATAAAATCAAAGCTGTCGTTCAAAAAATTTATGGCGGTAGCAATGTCGAGTATTCAGCACAAGCTCTCAAAAAAATTAAAGAATGTGTAACTAACGGATGGGATCGTCTTCCAGTTTGTATGGCTAAGTCGCAATACTCATTTTCTGATGATCCTAAACAATTAGGTGCACCAACGGATTTTACAGTACATGTTAACGATATTAATATCCGCCTCGGTGCAGGATTCTTAGTTGTTTTAACTGGAAAAGTCCTTACAATGCCTGGGCTACCTAAGCATCCTGCTGCCTTAGATATTGACATTGATAGTAAAGGAGAAATTACCGGATTATTCTAGTAATTAAAGTTTTATGAAATGGATTAGTTATGTAGTTGGTTTATTACTTTTAGTGGTCGACCAATTAGTCAAGAACTTCATCAGTAATAATATTGCGTTAGGTGCGGTGAAAAGTTGTATTCCCGGAATATTGTCATTAACCAACCTACGCAACGATGGAGCTGCTTGGAGTATTTTATCAGGTAATCAAATTTTCTTTTACCTGATAACGGCGGTTGCGTTAGTAGTATTGATATACTTACTAATTACGCAACGTCAACATTTATTGTATCAATGGGGACTAGTCCTCATGATAACAGGAACCTTGGGTAATTTTATTGACCGCATTCGTTTAAAATACGTTGTTGATATGTTTCAAATTGACTTCTTTAACTTTCCAATTTTTAACATTGCTGATATGTGCTTAACTTTTGGTGTCATAGTATTATTCATTGCCATTATTCGTGACGAAAGAATTGAGGGGTAGTTAAAGTTTATGGAACAATTTTCATTTGTGGTTACGGATCAAGAAAGCGGACGTTTAGACAAAGTGGTGACGAGCCATTACCCAGACTTAACGCGTTCTAAAATCCAAAATTTGATTAAAAAAGAACAAATATTAGTAAATCAGGAACCGACAACTAATCGTTACAAAGTTGCTGAAAATGACGTAGTTGATGTTACATTACCAGATCCAGTCGAAGTCAACGCCGTCCCTGAAAAAATGGACTTGGACATCGTGTTTGAAGATGATGACGTAATTGTGGTTAATAAACCTCAAGGTATGGTTGTTCATCCAGCGCCAGGGCACGAGCATGGGACATTAGTGAATGGTTTATTGGAACATGCCCCATTGGCAACGGTTAATGGAGAGCTTCGCCCTGGGATTGTGCATCGTATTGATAAAGATACTTCAGGATTGTTAATGGTTGCTAAAAACGACCAAGCAATGCTCAGTTTAAGTGCTCAATTAAAGGCTAAAACGAACAAACGTAAGTATTTAGCGATTGTACATGGAACCTTTAAAGAAGAATCTGGCAAGATTAACGCACCCATCGGAAGATCTAAAAAAGATCGTAAAAAGATGGCAATCGTTGAAGATGGGCGTCCAGCTGTGACCCATTTCAAGGTGCTAGAACGTTTTAATGACTATACTTTGATTGAATGCGAACTAGAAACAGGGCGCACCCATCAAATTAGGGTCCACCTCCGTTATATTGGACATCCTGTAGCGGGCGATCCACTTTACGGACCTCGTAATACTCTAAAAGGTAAGGGACAGTTCTTACATGCTCAAGTATTAGGATTTAAGCATCCCCGTACTGGTGAAGAACTTCTATTCGAAGTTGACCCACCTCAAATTTTCCAAGATGCCATTACTGACATCAGAGGGGTTTAAAAATTTAAGAGTTACAACAAAAGGAAGTTGATGAACTAACGACCTTTTGTTGTAACTCTTTTTTCTATATACTTATAAAATAATGTTAGATTAAGGTTAGAATTTCAAATTACTGATATAATTGAATCAGTGAGTTTTTGAAAGATGAAGGAGGACTTGGCGAGTATGGAAAAAGAAATTATGGATGCCATGGCAATGAAAAGAGCTTTAACAAGAATTACCTATGAAATTATCGAACGTAATAAAGGGGTCGAAGACATTGTGTTGATTGGAATTAAGACCCGCGGCGTTTTTATCGCTAAACGAATTGCCGAACGACTTAAACAGCTCGAAAACTTTGACATTCCTGTTGGTGAATTAGATATTGCTGAATATCGCGATGATCAACGAAATTCAGTTGAACAACGATCAACTAGCGCTAATTCTAGCCTCGCTGAACTCGATTTAAAGGATCGCAAAGTAATTTTAATTGATGATGTTCTCTATACGGGTCGAACCATTCGTGCTGCTATGGATGCCATCATGGATATCAATCGTCCA
This sequence comes from Pediococcus sp., assembly GCA_022712335.1. Classification (GTDB taxonomy): domain Bacteria; phylum Bacillota; class Bacilli; order Lactobacillales; family Lactobacillaceae; genus Pediococcus. The sequence goes on from JALAGR010000108.1 coordinate 4,551, forward strand.
GCACAAATTAGTTTAGCAGTCCTGGTGGACCGTGGACATCGTGAATTACCAATTCGTGCAGATTTCGTTGGTAAAAATATTCCAACTGCACAAAATGAAAAAATAAACGTTTTTGTGCGTGAAATTGACGACGAGGACGTCGTTCTCTTAACAAATTAAGCATGATTTAACTGTGGAGGTGGCTATCATGGCAGACCGATATTTAATATTAGAAGACGGTTCCGTTTTTAAAGGTAAAGCATTCGGATCGCGAGCTACCACCTTTGGCGAAGTTGTTTTTAACACTGTGATGACCGGGTATCAGCAGGTGATCACCAATCAAATTTATCATAATCAGATTATTGTCTTTTCCCAGCCAACCATTGGGGCAGTGGGGATTGACCGCGCAAGTTACGAGTCTGTTGACCCAACTTGTAAAGGAGTCATCGTTAGGGACGTGGCAGATGTTTCGATTAATCGTCGCCGTCGTTTATCCCTAGATGAATACTTAAAGCGCCAAAATATTCCTGGGATTTCGGGAATTGATACCCGAGCATTAATTAAAAAATTGCGCTCAACCGGAACCATTAAAGGTAGCATTATCGATCCAGTTAAAGATCTCGAACATGCCTTTGATCAGTTGAGAGCGATTGTTTTAACAAACCAACAAGTAAACCAAGTTTCGACACCAAAAGCATTTCCAAACCCTGGAAATGGTAAAAATGTCGTCGTTGTCGATTTGGGACTTAAATATGGAATTCTGCGTCAACTTAGTCAACGCGATTGTAACGTAACTGTGTTGGGTTATTCAGCGACGGCGGATAGTATCTTTAGCCTTGATCCCGATGGTGTGATTATTTCAACTGGACCTGGTAATCCACGTGATTTACCGCCTGAAGTAATCGAAATGATTCAGACTGTGGAACGAAATATTCCACTGTTTGCAATCGGACTAGGTCACGAGGCCTTTGCGCTGGCGAATGGTTGTGAAATTACGGAATTGTCATCGGAACATCATGGTTCAAACCATCCAATTTTATCCGTGATTACCGATGAAATTATGTACGCTTCGCATGGCCAAGGGTTCACAGTCAATCCCGATTCGGTGGATCGCAACGATTTAATCGTGACCCACTATGATTTAATTGATCAATCAGTTCAAGGGTTACGTCATCGTGATTACCCAGCTTTTAGTGTGCAATTTTTCCCAGATAGTTCACCTGGTCCCACTGAAGCTACCGAGTTATTTGATGAATTTATGGAAATGATGACAAGAGGAGGTCGTTGATTTGGCAAGATCCCGTGCTAAAAACGTTTTGATTATTGGGGCAGGTCCAACACAAATCGGTCGTGATACCGAAAGTGAAGCAGCTGCTGTTCAAATAATTCAAAATTTTGCTGAAACTGATCGTAATTTGTTTTACGTAACTAGTGATGCAAATTCAGTTATTCCGCGACTTCATTCTAAAGTCAAGTTTATTGAAACAGAACTAACGGTCAATAACATCATTCAAATTTTGCGTGAAAATGACATCGATGTTATTCTACCAGTCGCTGGTAATACCGTGGCATTACAGCTTTCAGAACAACTAAATGAGTCTGGTATTTTAAAAGAACTCAATGTGCGTACAATGGGCGTTACGACTACTACCATTCATAACATTAATAATCCGGAGTTAATGAATCGGGTTCTTCGTCACATTAAAGAACCAACCATTCCGACCACTGTAGTTGAAACTGAAGCAAGTGCGTTGAACTTCGCTAAACGTGTTGGTTTTCCGGTGTTGATTAAGCCGGTGGCTTCACTGACTAAAACTAACCGCGTTAAATGCGATAACGAACACCAATTGATGGAAATGTTGGAGTCAGCCTTTAAGGTTTCGATTACAAACCAAATCGCCGTTGAAAAAAGTGTTGTGGGTTACAAAGAAATTGAAATGACAGTAATTCGCGATGCTGAAGGTTCAAAGTTACTAATCAATGGTGCTGAAAACCTTAATCCCATCGGTGTTCATTCTGGAGATTCCATCATTTTCAGTCCTACGCAAACTTTAACTGATGTTGAGTTCCAATCATTACGTACAGCAGCGTTAAAAGTGGCTGAAATTTTAAAAATTAAAGGGGTTTGCCATGTTCAATTTGCTTTAGATCCCACGGATGGCAAGCACTTCATTACACGAATTAACCCATTTTTTGATCGAACATCTGCGTTTGCTGCTAGAGCCACCGGTTATCCGATTGCCAACGTGGTTGCTAAAATCTTAATGGGTCAAAATTTACGCGAAATTAAGCTTTCTGGCGTACAACGGCATGATTCTTTGGCATTAATCGAACCCGCAATGGATCACGTAGCGGTTCGTTTCCCAACGTGGTCGTTTGCTAGCTTTAAAAATGCTGACCAACAGCTAAATACGCGCATGAAATCGACAGGTTCCGTAATGGCATTTGGCCGAAGTGCTGAAGAGGCTCTACAAAAAGCCATTCGGTCGGTCGATTCAACCACAACGGCAGAACAAGCCGCCTTAGACGAGTCCCAGCTGAGTGAAGCCCAATTAATCAATGTTTTGATTCACCCACGTGCAGGGGAAGTTTACTACCTTTTAGAAGCCATCCGCCGAGGATATACCGTCGATGAATTGGCTGAGATGACACATATTGATGCATTTTATTTCTATAAACTTCGTCACTTGGTTAAATTAGAGCGACGCTTGAGAGATCATCATTTTGATATTGAAGCTTTACGCGAGGCTAAGTATTTTGGATTTGGTGATACACAAATTGCTCATCTGTGGCACGTACGCTCAGATGAAGTGCGTGATTTTCGGATTAAAAAGGCAAAGGCCTTCGCAACCTACAAAGGTGTCGAGCCGACGGCAGGGGAATTTCCTTACTTAACTAATACGTACTACTCTACATTTGAAGACGAAGACGAAGCAGTTCGTACAACTGGCAAAAAAGTTCTGGTTTTGGGGACTGCAAATAGTCAAGTTGGTACCAATAGTGCTGCTGAATATACAACATTCCAAACCATCCAACGCTGCCAAAAATTAGGTTACAAAGTAATTTTAATTAATAATAATCCTAATGCTTTAACACTTGTTCCAAGTTTAGCTGACAAGATTTATTTGGAGCCATTGACCGTTGAGAATTGTTTAAACATCATCCATCAAGAAAAGCCGGATAAGATTATCGCGCAAGGAAAATGGGAGATTGTTACACAGTTGATGTTGCGCAATGTTCAAGTTGAGCAGCTACCTG
>JALAGR010000109.1 GCA_022712335.1 Pediococcus sp.
AATGGCAGGCGGAATATGCCACGATGGGCGTTGGCGTTGGTGGAACACCAATTTTATTTGATGGTATCAATGAACACGGTCTAGCTGGTGACCTCCAAGTTTTGTTTGAAAGTACTGCGGACTCATTAGAAAATATTCAACAACGTCAACAAACACCAGTGATCAATACAGAATTTGTAACCTACGTTTTGACCCACTTTAAGAGTGTGGAAGAAATCCGTCAGAATTACCAAAAATTCGCGGTGGTTGATCAAGCAATCGTGCTTAATGGTCAATCAATTTCATTTCCGCTACATTATAATTTTGTCGATGAAACGGGCGATGGCGTGGTGCTTGAGCCCGTCGATCATGGGTCATTTAGACTTTACGATTCGGTTGGAATCATGACCAATAGTCCAGAATATAATTGGCACACGGTTAATTTGCGTAACTATATTGGACTCAATGATATCAATCTAAAGCAGCCTAAGACTTATAAAAATGGGGTTACACTTAATCCGATTGAAGGTGGCACGGGTTACGGTATGGCAGGATTGCCTGGTTCGTATACGGCGCCAGACCGATTTGTTCGGAGTTTCATTGTTGCAAATACGATGGATGATTTTGAAGCTCAAGATGGAATCGCACAACTCTATGCCGCTTTTCGGCCAGTGATTATCCCCCGAGGGATTGAACGAAATACGCCAGAAGATGCGTTGTCTGATTACACGCGCTACTGGGTGGGATATGATTTGAAAAAACGTAAACTTTACGTTCAAACCGGCGTTGGTCTAGCCTTTACCGGTAAGAGCCTGGATCCGAATGTAGCAACGATTAGTTTCGATCAAATTGATACTAGTAACCATATTCATGAAATTTAGATAAGTAAGAGAGTGGAACAAAAGTCGGGTAGTTTGCGAGTGTTAACTGAAAATAGACCATTATGCCTGGATTGGGCATGATGGTCTATTTTTGGTGCACGTTTTGGCCAATTCCTTTTTGTATTAAAAAAGACCCCCGCAGAGGTCTTGGATTTGTTATTTACTTTGATCGGGATGGAACCATTTGCTTGAAATCAGTGCTACAACATCATTTAGAAGATAGAGGCAGTAGGTGAAGAATAGGACCCAGACGGGATGACCGGCTAGAGCGGTGATGCTCCAAAGGGCGATACTCATAACTGATTGGGCAAGCCAGAAATAGTAGGTCGAACGGAAGCGACGAACGGTGAGGACGGCTCCGGTCAATCCTAAAGTGGCACTCAATGAATCAATAATGGGACGAGGACTAGTCAAAATGATGGTGTCCAAGCCGTATGTTAATGCCCAGAAGATTAGGAAAGTAACCACGGTCTGTCCGATGTACTTGCCCGTCATTAAACGTGGTACAAGACCTTCACTGCTGTTCCAATTTTTGTTGAAAACAACTGGAATATCTAGTAAGAAGATGTAAGCTGCTTGCATGATCACGTCGCTAAAGTTGCCAGTAATTGTGGCAACGTAAATTAACATGATTGCAGACACAAAACCTAAAATCCCGTTGATGGGTTTTCCGTTAGTGATGCTTAATGTACATGTGAAGCCGATTACTCCGGCGATGGTAGATGTAATGCCAAGTGCGTTGAGGTTGTGATATAACCCCGTGGCTAGGAGAAATAAAACTCCAAAAATTAATAAAATGTAGCTGGAAGTCATCCACCCTGACATTTGATCCTTGTACCAATGAATGCTGAAAACGCGCATTGGTGATTCGGGATTGTAACTGAAATCTGTGTCTTGTGTACTTTGCAAAATAATTCCTTCTTTCTATGATTTGTATTAGCCCGGTAGAAAGGTGATTCAGGCTGAAAAGATTGCAACGAAAAAAAGTAGCACCAGATTAGTATACGCTCCTCAAACCAACGATGCGAAGGTTTCTTTGCGTTTATTCAAGGGGATTAATTAGTGATGTGGTAATTAAATAATATGGAAAATAATGTACAGCTGTGATGGGTTGATTGGGAAATATATCATATATGATGTGATCGAGGTATTAACATTAGCAATTAGTTTTGCTTTGTTGGTTGTTGAAATATTGAAATTTAACCAAAAAAATAACCGTCCTAACTTTGACGGGTTAATCGGTTATTTTTAACTATTACAAGGTCACCGTCTTTAGCGGTTCTACATCAGAAGTCATGAGGACCAACTCATGACTTCTTTTTCGTCTCCAATTATATATCACTCTAAATTTATTGCAATCAGACATTCGACATCTGCTACGCTGTTTGTTTTATCTGCTTTAATAATTTGTATTCTATGTACCAACATCGAAAAAAGTAAACTTTTGATTACTGATTTAGAAAAGAAAAATGCAGAATTTTCGTAGAGGTTTTTGTAAGTGATGGCTAGAAAAGGTCATTGCTTTTTTTATGAGATAGATAAAAATATATATTTTAAAAAGTTAATTAATATTTTTTCGTATGTATATAGAGCAAGGAGGATTTTATTATAGAAAATAATTAAAGAACGAAAGCGCAATGTTTCTCACGAGAAACAAATATGCTAAAATTAAGTTGTTGAATCGTTCTGGTCAGTGAGTAATAGAATTGAACGAAAAAAATCGGGTGAAAATTAAAGTGCTAGAAATTAAGCGGAGATATAGCTATTGGCAAGTGAGTGGTCGTCGTAAAAATATGTTAACTTTCGCCAAATTGGGGTTTACGAGCTCGGTAATTTTAGAAGAAATATATCGAAAATTGGAGTGGAAAGATTATATATCGGGCCCTGAGGTAGATAATCATAAACCTCCCATTCAAGGTGAAGTGTGGAAATTTGGTAAAACGATTGCTGGTGTCACTTGCTATTTGAAATTTCAAGATAGACCAGATGGAGTTATTTTTTGGATATCAATTCATGAAGCCCAATTTCCATTGGATTACCCATTTAAATAGCTATTGTCCGGTAGTTTTATAGAGGAGGTACGAGCGATGAATAAGAAAAAGTTTTTAAACCCAGAAAAAGGCATCGAAGAGTATTATACAGAGCGATTGATTCCAGAATTAATTACAGTTAAGGATGTTGATGATTTGATTGTAGTTAATCATTACTGGGAGGATTCTGATGGTGAGTTGTGGGTCGATTTTGAGAATCCTGACGAAAATCTTGCGAAAGCTTTCGATGCATATCGCAGTCGAAAGGGATTCATGACACCTCAAGAGCTTAAAAAACTTTTAGAAAATCTCCATATCAGTGTTCGTGACTTTGCTAAAAATTTAGGAATTAGTTATTCGGTGGTTTCACAGATTCAGAATAATCAGCGTGTTCAAACATTGTATCAAGAGAACTTATTTAGAAGTGCCCAGAAAGAATACGAAGAAAAGGGTGTTTTACAGAATAGGGTCAAAAATGATTACATAACGGATTTGCTGAATGAATCGGAAAAAACGCCGTGGAACCCATCTAATATGTATAGTAAAACTCAACGTGGAAGTAATTCTTTTTATTTGAATCGTAGTTTAGGAGATGTAGTGTAATGAGTGTTTTAAATTTTGAAGGCTATCGTGTTAAGCAAATGGAGTATTTGCGGAACGAAAAATTTAACGCGTCTTCTCAAAATATAGTATTTGATCCAGAGCTACATATAAAAACTAATGTTGATGGAACAAATATCATTGTAAATTTAAGTGTAGTTGTGGGAAGTGTTGATAAAAAAGAGTTCCCCTTTAAGGTCACATGCGAAGTCGAAGGTGAGTTTGAGTACAACGCCACGGAAGATACTGAAAAAGTAGGATTAGATACGCTGGCTAGAAACAACTGCACTGCTATTTTATATCCATACGTGCGGGCGTTGGTGTCAAATTTGACCAATGCATCAAATGAATTTGCAGGATATAATATGCCGACAATTAATGTGGCTAAAGTACTGGATAAATAAAATTGATTAAATTCAGAAGCACCTCATAACTATTAGGCATTAAGTCTAACAATTATGGGGTGCTTTGTTTAATGCGGTACTCCACCTCCCAAACCCGACCAATCCCCCAACTGGTACTGTTTATTTTCTTTTGTAACAGAAGCAAAAATCTGTCATCGAGTTCAATTTTGTCGCCACAAACAAAAAATCTGCTACCTTAAAATAGATAGCAGATTGTCTCAAAATAGAGCTATTAAAATGTGGGTTAGCTTGAACGCAGGCAAAGACTCAGCGCTCGTGGCTAGCAAAAATGAAAGTCGGAGGACGAGACATCAATGTCTCCGATTTTTAACTTTTATGGATCCAAACGGACTTGAACCGTCGACCCCCTACATGCGAAGCAGGTGCTCTCCCAGCTGAGCTATGGACCCGATTTCAAGT
>JALAGR010000110.1 GCA_022712335.1 Pediococcus sp.
ATCAAATTGTTTTATACATCAATGGTATGTATCAATTTATAAGTGAGAGTTTTTTAATGCTCTTGTTCTGTTTTTAGTAATTCGCGCGCATGTTCTAAACTTAACTCAGTAATATTGACCCCAGCTAACATCTTAGCAATTTCGTTAACTCGTCCGTCATCATTTAATGGTGATAAATTAGTCATTGTCCGTCCATCAATAACTTCTTTTGCTACATGCAATTGATGATCCGCTCTGGCTGCAACTTGGGGGAGATGTGAAATACATAATACCTGTGAGTGTGCTGAAATTTCGTGGATTTTATCTGCAATGGCTTGCGCCACACGTCCGCTCACTCCAGTATCGACTTCATCAAACACAATACTAGTAACACCTTCATTACGTGCAAAGATAGTTTTCAACGCTAGCATAATTCGAGAAAGTTCTCCACCAGAAGCAATTTTTGCCAACGGCTTCAAGTCTTCTCCAGGATTAGGTTGAATCAAAAATTCAACTTCGTCAAAGCCGAATCGATCGGGTTCATTTTTAGGAGTAAACTGCACTTTAAATTGCGTTTTTTCCATATAAAGTCCCGATAACTGTTCACGAATGGCAGCTTCCAACTCAATTGCCATTTCTTGACGCATCTTGGTTAATTTCGTTCCCAATTTTTTAACCTTTTGATATCGTACTTCGACTTCTTCTGCAAGATCACTAAGATTATTACCTGATCCCGTCATTTCACCCAACTCAACTTCAATTTTACTCAAGTAGTTAAGAATTTCTTCAATCGAATTACCGTACTTTTTCTTCAACTGCCGAATAACTTCAAGTCGTTGTTCAACCTCATCTAATTCGTTTGAGTTCCACTCCATTGAATCAATCGCTGAACGTACCCGATTAGTTACATCTTCAAGTGAATAATAGGCATTCTGTACTTCATCCGACATTTGCTTGTATTCATCGTCGTAATCAGCAATCCCCTGTAATTCCTGCATTACACTCCCAATTTGATCAATTGCTGAAGCCCCATCTTCACCTTCTAAAAGTTGAAAACTTGTTGAAAGCGCCTCAGAAATGCTCTGAAAATTATTTAATTGGTCGCGTCTTTTTTCAAGCTCTTCGTCTTCACCTAAAATTAAATTAGCTGACTTAATTTCTTCGACTTGAAATTGCAGCATATCAACACGTTGGTTCCACTCGTGTTCGTTTTGGCGACTTTTGTTTAATTGTTGATTTAATTTAGTATAGTCAGCAAATGCATTCTGGTATTCGGCACGTGTTTCGCTGACCGTCTTTTCATCAAAGTGATCCAAAAGTGCTAAATGCTTTTCATTATCCATCAGTTCTTGATGTTCATTTTGTCCATGAATATCAATTAAAGTTTCACCAACAGATTTCAAACTATTCAAATTAACAATCGTCCCATTAATTCGACACACGCTGCGTCCACCTTTATGTAATTCACGGGTGATTACTAAGTCATTAGTTGCATCAATTCCTAAGTTAGTCAGTGCTTTTTTAGTATTATCAATTTCAGCAATATCAAAAACACCTTGTAAAACGGCCTTTTCGGTCCCCGTTCTTACAAAGTCAGCTGAACCTCTTCCACCTGCCAAAAGCCCCACAGCATCAATAATAATGGACTTTCCTGCTCCAGTTTCCCCGGTTAAAACTGTCATCCCTTGATTAAAACTAACATCAAGTTTTTCGATAATCGCGAAATCTTTTATAGATAATTCCAATAACATATCAAATTTCTCCTAGATGTAAGCAATTGATTGAGTAATTCGAGTCTTAAGACGCTCTGCATGTTCATCGTCGGTACAAATCACCAGCACTCCGTTGTCGTCACTAACCGCTGCGAAAACGAAACTATAGTGAACTTGCTTTAAAGTAGCTGAAATGCTAGCACCATTCCCTGGTTTTAAATCAATAAACACAAATTTTTCTTGGACCTTAATTGAAATTAATGCTGAGCTCAACAACGTAAAAAGTCGTTGCTCAATTTGAGAGGTATCACCTTTTGGAAGTGAGTACCGCACTCCACCCTTTTTTGCAGGGGTTTTCATTAACTTCAACTCACGAATATCACGCGAAACGGTTGCTTGCGTCACTTCGATTCCGCGTTCTTGCAAAAGTCGTACAATATCTTCTTGGCGGTCAATCTCTTTTTCACCAATGATTTGTTTAATAAGTTCATGTCGATCATTTTTTCGCATCATATCACCTATGAGTTCAAATCGGAATATGCATTATCAATCACTTTTTTCGTATCGACATTTTCCTCAATTACACCTTGATCTGTATCAGCACGTTCAAGCCAAGCCAAAAATTCAATGTTTCCTTCGCCACCCTTGATTGGTGAAAAATCGAGACCTTTAACATTGAATCCTTCTTCATTAGCCATCGCTAAAACATTTTTAAGAACCTCTTCGTGGACCTTACGATCCCGCACAATTCCGTGCTTTCCAACATTTTCTCTACCTGCTTCAAATTGCGGTTTAATCAAGCTAACAACTGAACCATGTGTTTTAATAATATTTTTAAGCGCAGGTAAAATTAGTTTCAAAGAAATAAAAGAAACATCAATTGAAGCAAATTCAGGTTGTCCTGCAGTAAAGTCTTCCAATTCACTGTATCTAAAGTTAGTATTTTCCATCACGACCACTCGTGGATCTTCACGTAATTTCCATACTAATTGATTAGTACCAACATCCAAAGCATAACTAGTCTTGGCACCATTTTGAAGCATAACATCCGTAAAACCACCAGTTGAAGAACCGATATCTAAAACGACCAAATCCTTGACGTCAATATCGAAAACTTTCAGTGCTTTTTCTAATTTTAGTCCACCACGACTAACGTATGGCATGGGTTTCCCCTTCAAATGTAGCTTAACTGAAGGATCAATTTTTACACCTGGCTTATCTAAGCGTTCTTCGTTGTCCCCTAAAATTTCTCCTGCCATAACAGCTCTTTTAGCTTTTTCACGAGTATCAAAAAGCCCTTGTTCTACTAATAGTACATCTACGCGTTCTTTCGCCATTGATTAATTCTCCATTATTTTAAATACGTCAAAAAGCCTTCTAAAATTGTCAAATCCATTGCTGGTTGCAATTTTTTTAAACTAACTAAGTCTTGATCACATTTCTGAAGGACGTGTTCGAGTTCTTCTTTTGCTCCACTAAGTCCAAGTAAATTAACGTACGTATTTTTGTCTAAATTTGCATCTTTTCCAGCAGTTTTTCCAAGTTCTACCGTACTTTCAGTAACATCAATTACGTCATCGTGAATTTGGAAAGCTAATCCAAAGTTTGCCATAAAATCTTTGATTAAATTTGCTACCGAAGTACTAGTAGGATTAATTTCCAAAGCAGCCTCTGCTGGAAATAGTAGCATTCTACCCGTTTTTAGATGGTGTAACTGTTTCAACTCATCTAAAGTATATTGCTTATGATTCCCTTGAATATCTAACAATTGTCCCGCAATCATTCCTGAAGCTCCGGCATCCATTGCTAATTTGGCAATCAACTTGCTTTTAATGTGATCTTGCAAACTAGTCGCTGCAATCCATTGAAACGCTAAAGTCAACAAGGCATCGCCTGCTAAGATGGCTTCCGCTTCACCAAATTTCTTATGGCTAGTTGGTCGACCACGACGTAAATCATCATTATCCATCGCTGGTAAATCGTCATGAATCAAGGAATAAGTATGCACTGCTTCCAATGCGGCTGCAACGGTCAAAACATCTTGATTAGAAGTTGTACCCAACATGTTAGAAATTGCTAACAAGATCAATGGGCGGACACGTTTTCCGCCCGCGTCGATTGAATACTTCATCATCACTTTTAAGTCTGGGTTTAACGTTGCATCAGCATCAAATAGTTCATTCAAGTGCTGGTTAATTAATTTTAGATTCTGATCAATAAAATCATCAAAATTATTGTTCATTAGCCCCGTCTGACCCCAAATCTAAGTTAGTTTCTTCACCATTATCTTGCATTACTTTTGTAAGAGTTTTTTCAGCGTTTTTAAGCGTTTCTTGTAATTCAGAACTTAATTTAATCCCCTTTTGAAACTCAGTCAAAGCCTTTTCCAACGGAATGTCGCCCTGTTCTAAGTTTGAAACAACTTGTTGTAAATCTTGTAAATTTTCTTCAAATGTTTTTTCTTCAGCCATTATTTATCCTCGCTGTTTATTGATTTAATTGTTGCATCGACATTACCATCGCTAAAATTCAAGCGAATCTGATCATCGATGATCAAATCTTGAACCGACTTGACCACCGCTTCATCTTTAGTGACGTATGTGTAACCTCTGCTCATTATTTTTAACGGACTCAAAGTATCTAACGCACCTATTAAGGATTTTAAATCGTTCGTATATTTTGAAAAACGATTAGACATATTGTTAGTCGTCATTTGCTGTAGATGCTCAACATTTTGTTTTGCCAATTTAATTTTGCCATCTGGACTATTAGCCAACAATCTAGAATATAACGTTCTAAACGTTCCGTCCAACGCTGTAATTTGTTGCTTTTCTAGCGTAATCAGTTTATCTGTTAAAACATCTACGTTTTGAACGTAGCCTTCATACAAACGCTGCGGCTCTTGGAAAATATAAGATTGCTGTAAATGTTGAACTTGCTGATTGCGCATTTTCAATATGTTTCTAAATGCCGTAATCGTTTGTAACTGCAGCTTTTGAATCCCCTCTAAAATATCCGCCAACACCGGCGTGGCTAATTCAGCAGCAGCCGTTGGTGTTGCAGCACGCATATCAGCAACTAAATCAGCAATCGTCGTATCCGTTTCATGCCCGACGGATGAAATAACTGGCAACTTACTGTTATAAATTGCGCGTGCAACTACTTCTTCGTTGAAAGGCCATAAATCTTCAATAGAACCTCCACCGCGTCCGATAATAATTGTATCAAAATCTTCGAGCGTGTTAATCATCCTAATTTGAGCTGCAATGCTGTCAGCAGCCTCATTTCCTTGTACTACTGCAGGAAATAACACCAATTGGACAATTGGGTAGCGACGACCCACTGTTGTAATAATATCTCGAATAACTGCCCCAGACGGACTAGTTACAATTGCAATTTTTTTAGGATATTTAGGAATCGGCAACTTGGGCGTATCAAATAGTCCTTCTTTGGAAAGTTTCAGTTTTAATTGTTCATACGCTTGATACAACGCACCAACCCCATCTGGTTGCATGCTATCAACATAAATTTGATAACTTCCATTGCCAGGATAAAGGCTAATTCGCCCACTCACAATTACGCGCATTCCTTCTTCAGGTTGAAATTTTACCTTTGAAAACGCCGATTTAAACATGATGGCACTGATTTTAGCATTCTCATCTTTCAAACTAAAATACTGATGACTATTTGCTCGTAATCGAAAGTTGGAAATTTCACCAACCAAATAAACTCGATGCAAATAAGGATCCGCATCAAATTTGCGCTTAATATAGTTAGTTAAAGCACTAACCGTTAAATACTTATCTTCTTGCATTTAAATACTCCATTTAGTTAAATCAATGGTCTGTTTCATTAACATCGAAATTGTCATTGGACCAACGCCCTTAGGTACTGGGGTGATGAATGAAGCATGATTTTTTACATTTTCAAAATCAACATCTCCGGTTAATTTTCCATTTTCATCACGATCCATTCCAACATCAATCACTACAGCACCATCTTTAACTTGATCTTCCTTAATAAAATGCGCAATCCCAGTTGCTACCACTAAAATATCAGCCTTTTTGGTAATTGCTGCTAGGTTTTTAGTATGGCTATGGGTTAGTGTAACCGTTGCATTAGCATTAAGTAGCAAGGCTGCCATTGGTTTTCCAACAATTGTACTACGTCCCACTACTACCGCATTTTTACCTTGGAGGTCAATTTGATATTTTTTGAACATCTCCATAATTCCTTGTGGTGTACATGCAACTGG
>JALAGR010000111.1 GCA_022712335.1 Pediococcus sp.
CTTGGGCATTGGGTGTTAATTACGTTGCGGACTATGCAGCTAAGGATCATGTTCTACCAAATGTATTTGGTAAGGAAGATAAAAATAAGATGCCTGTAGGAACTGGATATATCAATGGAATTGTTGCAACGATTTTAGTAGTATCTGCTCCATTTATTCCTAATCAAGATATTTTTTGGGCGTTCTTTTCTCTAAATGTTGTTGCTTTATTATTATCTTATACAATGATGTTTCCAGCCTTTCTTAAATTAAGAAAAGTTGATCCAGATCAAGAACGTCCGTTTAAAGTGCCAGGCGGTAACTTAGTGATACAGTTAATGACGTGGATACCTGAAATACTATTATTTATCACAATCATTTTTACAATTGTTCCGCTTAATACAAGCGCTTCTGAAATATCAACAAAAGTTCCAATTTTGATTGGTGTAATTATTACGCTAGTAGTTGGTGAAATAGTTGTCAGAATAGCTGAGCACCGTGAAAATGAGTTGAAAGCAAAGGAGAATGTCAAATGAAAACATTAGATAGTACACCAAAAAAAGATGGGTTTAGAATGCCAGGTGAATTCGAGGAACATGCTGGGGTATATATTTTATGGCCTCAACGCCCGGATAACTGGAGAAATGGTGGAAAACCAGCTCAACAAACTTTTGCTAAAGTGGCTGAGGCTATCTCTAAATTTGAACATGTTACAGTAGGTGTCAATGACGAGCAATATGCTAATGCACGAAATATGTTACCTGATAATGTAGAAGTAATTGAACTTTCTAACGACGATTCATGGATTCGCGATTGCGGTGCCACTTTTGTAAAAAATGATGAAGGCGAACTTAGAGCAGTTGATTGGACATTTAATGCTTGGGGCGGCTTAGTGGATGGTTTGTATTTCCCATGGGATAAGGATGATCGCGTTGCTCAAAAAATGGCCGAGCTAGAATATACGGATCGCTATCGATTGGACGATTTTGTTCTTGAAGGCGGATCAATTCATGTTGATGGCGAAGGAACTTTGATTACAACGGAAGAATGTCTACTATCAAAAGGCCGTAATCCGCAATTGTCTAAAGAACAAATTGAAGAAGTTTTAAAAGAACATCTTAATCTAGAAAAAATTATTTGGCTAAAAAAAGGTATTTACCTCGATGAAACTAATGGTCATGTAGATAACATTGTTAATATCGTAAAGCCAGGAGTTGTAGCTTTAGCTTGGACTGACGATAAAAATGATCCACAATATGAAATTTCAAAAGAGAACTTGGAAATTTTAGAAAATACAACAGATGCTAAGGGACGTAAATTAAAGGTAGTTAAAATGTATGTTCCAAAACCAGTTTTAATTACAAAAGAAGAAAGTGAAGGTGTAGATGCAGTTGACGGAACGTTGCCTAGAACAGAGGGTGAACGTTTGGCAGCTAGCTATATCAATTACTACACTGCGAATGGTGGAATTGTTTTCCCATTGTTCGATGATCCAATGGATGAAAAAGCAAGAGAAACATTGACTGAACTTTATCCTGATCGAGAAATTGTTGGAGTGCCTGCACGTGAAATTTTACTAGGTGGAGGGAACATTCACTGCATTACACAACAAGTTCCTCAAAAATAACTATTAAATAATAAAGGCTGGGAGCAGACCTTCCAGTTTTTTTATTCCCTAAAATCGGACTGGAGGTATAAATAATGAACAAAAAACGAATAGTTGTAGCATTGGGTGGCAATGCAATTTTATCAAAAGATGCTTCAGCAGAGGCTCAACAAAGCGCCTTGTTAGAAACAGCTAAATATTTAGTCGAGTTTGTTAAGAAAGGCAATGAATTAATTATTGCCCATGGTAACGGACCACAAGTTGGTAACTTATTACTTCAACAAACTGCTGGAAGCACAAAAGAAAATCCTGCTATGCCGTTAGATACAGACGTATCAATGACACAAGGAAGCATTGGATACTGGTTACAGAATGCAATGAATACGGAATTAAGTAAAGCAAATATTGACAAGTCAGTTGCTACAGTGATCACGCAGGTCCAAGTGGATAAAAATGATCAAGCTTTTGAAAATCCAACTAAGCCGATTGGTCCATTTTATGACAAAAAAGGTATGGAACAGCAATTAAAAGAACACCCAGAATATAAATTTGTTGAGGACGCAGGAAGGGGTTATCGTAGGGTTGTACCATCACCAATGCCAGTGGATGTGGTAGAATCAAATGTTATTAACGAAATGGTTTCTGATGGTATCATTCCGATCTCTGTCGGTGGAGGTGGAGTTCCAGTGGTGAAAGATAATGATCACTTTGCGGGGATTGAAGCTGTCATTGATAAAGATTTTGCTTCGGAAAAGTTGGCTGAAAAAGTAAGCGCTGACATGTTAATTATACTTACAGCTGTTGACAATGTGTATATTAATTTTAATAAATCCAATCAAAAGAAACTAGATAAAGTAAAGGTTGATGAATTGAAAGAATATATCGCAGATCAACAATTTGCTAAAGGAAGTATGTTACCAAAAGTCCAAGCTGCAATTGATTTTGTTGAGAATACAGAGAATGGCAAAGCTGTTATTACATCTTTACAAAATGTTGGAGAATTTTTAGAGAATGAATCAGGAACAATTGTTATGAAATAAAGATAGTTAAAAATGAAAGGAATCATAAAGCAATGAAGTTAATGTCGACTCCCAAAGGTGATGGTTTTCATTTGCCAGCAGAATTTGAATCTAAAAGTGAAGGATTTATGATATGGCCACAAAGGCCGGATAACTGGCGTGATGGTGGAAAGCCCGTTCAAAAAGTATTTGTAGAACTGGCTTCAGTGTTGGTGAAATATCAGCCAATGACAGTATTAGTAAATGAAAGTCAGTATAAAAATGCGAGATCGATGTTGCCAAGTAAAATTCGTGTACTTGAGATGAGTAACAATGATGCATTTGTGAAAGATACGGGCCCGTTATATTTAATAAATGAGAATAAAGACATTCGTTGCATGGATTTTAATTTTAATGCGTGGGGCGGATTATTGGACGGCTTGTATTTTCCATGGGACAAAGACAATGAAATCACAAGGAAATTAGCAGATTTGTACAATCAGGATATTTATAAAAGTGATTTTACCTTGGAAGGTTGTTCAATTGTAACAGATGGTCAAGGTACACTTATTACTACGGAGGAAGTTGTGCTTTCGGAAGGTAGGAATAAGGGGATAACTAAGCTTGAGGCCGAAAATATAATGAAAAAATTTTTAGGAGTAGAGAAAGTGATTTGGCTACCAGAAGGATTTTTTATGGACGAAGCTGGTGGCGATGTTGACAATGTTGTGAATTTTATTAAACCTGGAGAGGTTGTATTGTCTTGGACAGAAGATACGACAGATCCACAATATAAAATTAGCCAAAAAGCTTTTGATATCTTATCTAAGGCTAAGGACGCGCAGGGTAGAAAATTTATAATTCATAAAATGCTTCTACCTGAAAAAAAGGTTGTATTGTCTAAAGAACAAGCTAATGGGGTGGATCCAATTAATGGGATGCTGCCTAGAGTAGAAGGACAGCGTTTAACGGCAACATATGTTAATTACATTACCTTAAATGAAGTTATTATTATTCCAGAATTCAACGATGTTAATGACCAAAAAGCTAAAGAATAGATCGCTAGTTACTACCCCGAACGTAAAGTGATAAGTTTCCCTGTTAATGAAATATTAACGGGTGGTGGTGGATTACACACAGTTGTTCTTAATATGCCGTTACGTTAATGGAGGATGACCAATGAATTTTTTTGATATTGTGGAGTCACATCTTAGTATGTTAACGAAAAACGAGCAAGTGCTATTCGACTATGTTGTAGCCAATATGGACAAGATAAAAAACCAAAGTATCCGGGAAGTAGCGGGAGAGACGTATGTATCTACAGCAACCTTTCTAAGATTTGTTAAAAAAATCGGATTTGTTGGATTCAGCGAATTTACGACAGTTATAAAATATACTGTACTTAATGAAAATCAACAAAAAGTAGAAGAGATGCCGTTTGAAGTAGCACAAACTGATTACCGGGAAGAATATTTAAAAAATATTATTGAATCTGTTAGGGTTATACCGGTAAAAAAATTACATGAAATTACCAAAAGACTAGCAGAACATCCCACGATTTATCTTTTTTCAAAAGGTATAAGTAAGCACGCGGCAGAATACGTCTATTATATTTATACGATGGCAGGCTTTACTGTGAAATATCCTAGAGATCATGATTTTAGACAAATTGCTAGTAAACAAATTAAATCC
>JALAGR010000112.1 GCA_022712335.1 Pediococcus sp.
ATATTCAAGAGTAGCGATTACTGATGAAAATAGTAAAGAAGAAAAAGAAGAAGATTTATCAATGATTTCCGGTAAACCTAAAGCAATCATTGCAGTATGCTCAACAGGTGAAGGGACTGCCAAGAAAATTAAAGACTTGTTAGATCAACTTTTGATTCAAAATTTAATCGAAGATATCAAAGTTTTCCCAATATCAATTGTAAATATGAACGATCATATCAAGCAAGTTAGTGCAAAATACACGATTGTAGCTACTACAGGAGTGATGGATCCGCAAATTGGAGTCCCTTTCATGCCGCTTCAAACACTACTTCAAGGTGGTGGAGAAAAATTTGTACGTCAATTGGCAGAACGTAGCGAAGTTTCTTGGGTGCTTGATGAACAGGATTCGAAATTAACACGGAGCGTTTGTCGACAATATTTATCCCAGTATTTTGTATTTCTTAATGCAGATAAATTTACAGATATTTTGTGGAATTATGTGGATTATTTAGCTGAAACTAAAAAAGTAGAATTTAGTGAGTCATTCCGAATTAATTTAATTATGCACGTAGCAGGCGCGGTAGAGCGAATGTTGACGAATAATCCAATGGAAACAGCACCAGAAGAATTGGCTGCAGTTCAGGAAGAAGAGTGGTTCAAACTGATTCAAAAAGCAGATGACCAGTACCTAAGACGGATTCAAATTGAGATGACTCCTGGCGAAGAATTCTATGTTTATAAATTATTGGAAACATGGCAGGAAAAAAATGATACAATCCTAAGTGAGGTAGAGTAAAACTAAACTTAATTTTGGAGGACATTGTGATATGACGATGGATATTCTGTTAGCTCGTGTGGATAGCCGCCTCTTGCATGGACAAGTAGCGACGGCTTGGGCTAAAAAGGTTAAACCCAATCGTATTCTGGTCGTTTCAGATAGCGTTGCGGAAGATAATTTGCGTAAAACGTTAATTACTCAAGCTGCACCCCCTGGAATCTTAGTTAACGTGATTACGGTTGAAAAAATGATTCGGATTTACCAAGATTCGCAATTTGACTCGTTTAAAGTTTTACTTTTAACAGAAACGCTTCAAGATATGTTGAAGCTAGTTGACGGTGGAATTGATGTTGCCAACTTAGGCATAGATGTGGGAAGTTTAGCGTACGCTGTTGACATGACGATGCTAACGGATGCAATAGCGGTTGGCGAAGAAGAAATTGCTACAATCCGAGCTTTGCATGATCGTGGATTAATGGTTTATGCTCAAAAGATTCCAAATGATAGTCGTAAAGATTTAATTAAAATGCTTGATAAAAATGGTTTATAACATAAAAAAATAGCCCATGACCTTAAAAGTCATGGGCTATTTTATGGCTCTAAATCTAAACTATAGTTCTTCTAGGACTTGATTTTCTTTAATCTTAGGTTCAGGCTGTTTTTGACGATTTTGAATTTCTTTTTCGATATTAAACAAAACTTCTTTTTGAGAAACCGGAACGTCGATGTTGAAATGTCCCGTAGTAGTTTCGATTACCAAGCGAGCTTTGAAGCTTGCAATTCCAAGGATCAAACCAATCACAATGGCTAAGATTCCGATTCCTAATCCTTTGTTCATAGCGCTTAAAGCACCTAAGACAATGAGGATTAAACCAAGTAATAATGGGAAAAACTGATTTTTGCCTTTGACGTTAGTAGATTTGATATCACTTAGCTCAATATCTTTAGCAAGTAATCCATATGGGAAAATCCATAGTAATAAACGAGGGATGCGGCTGCGGACGGATTGGTTATCAACTTCGACGCGACCTTTCATCCAGAAAATAAGCCAGCTAATTGAAAAATTAAACATTAATATTCCTCCAGTATTGTTCCAATATCTTATTAATTAAGCATAAATATTTAACGATTAAAAGGCAAGCCTTCTACATGGAATTTGAGGTATTTCTTAATATAATCATAACAACTTGAAAAATGCAGTTATTACAACGATGAAAGCGTTTCTTAAATCTAGGTTATCAGACACACTGTTTTCACAATCAATAGTTTACTGGTAAAATGGAATGACAAACAAAACGAGGAAGAAGCTTAAAAATGAGTTTAAAAATTTTATCTACAGCACATTATGTACCCGAACGGGTTGTTGATAACGATGAGTTATCTGAAATTATGGATACAAATGATGAGTGGATTCAATCCCATACGGGAATTCAGACGCGTCATTATGCCATGGGTGAAGAGAATACATCAAGTTTAGCAATCGAAGTAGGTCAAAAATTACTAGACAAGAGTGGGCTAACAGCCGATCAAATTGACGTCATCATTCTTTCGACAATTACACCGGATGCTTTAACACCAGCGACTGCGACAATTGTCCAAGCGAAGTTGGGCGCTAAAAATGCGATTGCTTTTGATATTTCAGCAGCTTGCGCAGGTTTTGTTTTTGGGTTGAGTACAGCCGAAAAATTCATGCGTTCTGGTCGTTACCAAAATGCGATGGTGATTAGTGCTGAGACCAATTCCAAAATGATGGACTTTAAAGACCGTACTTCAGCAGTGTTTTTTGGAGACGGAGCTGGTGGCGTGATTCTTTCAGCCGATGAGAATGCTACAGAAGATTTCTTTATTGATGAAGAATTAGCTACTTTAGCGGAAAAAAATGAGTACATTCATAGTGGACGAATTCCAGCATTGACAGATGTAAAATCAAGTAATTTCCCAACGATTGATGCATTTTTTCAGAGTGGGCGAGATGTTTTTAGCTTTGCCACGGGAGTAGTACCGCCACAAATGGTAGAAATTTTAAATCGAAATGATCTTCGTGAGCGAATCGACTATGTGATTTGTCACCAAGCTAATTTGAGAATTATTGAAAAGATTTCTGAGACAATTAATATTCCAATTGAAAAATTTGTCACCAACGTTGAACAGTATGGTAATACGTCTTCAGCAGGGATACCAATGGCTTTGGACCAGCTGCAAACTAAAGATTCTAAACCTAAAACAGTTTTAATGACTGGTTTTGGAGCAGGATTGGATTACGGAAGCATGTTGATTAGACTTTAAATAATTAAAAAATAGGAGGTTGGGATGTGGATAGTCATGTTCCAACCTTTTACTTTCGAAGAATTTTAAATCCGAATTAGTTTAAGTTAAATAGGACTTGCAACTAATTAAGAAATGAATAACAATGAAATAGTGCGAATTAAGGATTGAATTGATGTTGAGCAGGGAGAGAAAAAGTTGGCAAAATTAGTTTTAATTAGACATGGAGAGAGTACTGCCAATCGCGATAATGTTTACACGGGATGGTCAGACGTACCGTTGACCCCACGAGGTGTTGAACAAGCGCAGCAGGCAGGTAAATTAATTGCCAATTTAGGAATTGATTTCGATATGGTACATACTTCGATGTTGAAACGTGCCGTGGTCACTGCCAATATCGTACTAGATGACCTTAACCAAAACTGGTTGCCAATCAATAAAACGTGGCGCTTAAACGAGCGTCATTACGGCGCTTTGCGTGGACAAAATAAAGATGAAACGCGCCGAATTTACGGTAAGGACCAAGTTGCACGCTGGCGTCGAAGTTTTGATGCTGTACCTCCATTACTGAAGCATCCAGACGACGATCGTCGATATGCTGTGAATGGGATTCTAAATGAACCTCTTGGAGAAAGTCTGCACATGGCTTATGATCGATTATTACCTTACTGGATTGATCAAATTGCACCAAGACTAATGGATGACA
>JALAGR010000113.1 GCA_022712335.1 Pediococcus sp.
GTTAGTATTCCGGCTTGGTGCACAAATCACTGTCCCGGGAGTTGATGCGCATGGATTGCAAGGCCTGAGTGAGATGCCATTTTTCAGAATGTTGAATATGGTTAGTGGCTCAGCTATGCAAAATTTCTCTATCTTCTCGATGGGGGTTTCTCCATATATTACTGCTTCAATCGTTATTCAGTTGTTGCAGATGGATATCATTCCTAAATTTGTTGAATGGTCAAAACAAGGGGAAGTCGGACGTAAAAAGCTAAATCAAGCAACTCGCTATTTAACTTTAGTCTTGGCTTTCATCCAGTCTGTAAGTATCACAGCTGGATTTGACTATTTTGCGCAATTTGGTTTTGTTCCAAACCGTAATGTTCAGACGTTTGTTACAATCGGCGTAATCCTTACTGCTGGTACAATGTTTGTTACATGGTTGGGGGAACAGATCACTGAAAAGGGAATCGGTAACGGTGTATCAATGATTATCTTTGCGGGGATCATTTCGCGATTGCCACAAAGCATCAAAGATATCTATGATGATTATTTCGTGAATATCGATTCTAGTGATCTTTGGAAATCTGTTATTTTTGTTGTGATTTTACTTATCGCTATCGTGTTGATTGTCGTTTTTGTAACGTACTTTCAACAAGCGGAAAGAAAAATTCCGATTCAATATACAAAACAAGTCGTTGGGGCACCAACAAGCAGTTATTTACCGCTAAAAGTAAATGCTGCCGGAGTTATTCCGGTTATCTTTGCCAGCTCATTTATTGCGACTCCAAATGCGGTGTTGCAGGCATTAGCTAGCAAGTATAGCGCGGAAGGCTGGTACGATATGTTAACGAAGCTATTCAGTTATGATACCGTTCCAGGTGCTGCGATTTATACTGTTCTGATTGTTGCCTTCACCTTTTTCTATGCGTTTGTTCAGGTTAATCCTGAAAAATTAGCAGAGAACTTACAAAAACAAGGAAGTTACATTCCTCGTGTGAGACCAGGTAAAGGAACAGAAGAATATGTTTCTGCAATTTTAATGCGTTTAAGCGTAGTCGGAGCTATTTTCTTAGGTTTGATTGCCTTGATTCCAATTATCGCACAAATGATTTGGAATTTACCTCAATCAATTGGTTTAGGTGGAACAAGTCTTTTGATCGTCGTTGGTGTGGCGTTAGAAACTGCAAAACAATTAGAAGGACTCATGTTGAAACGACGGTATGTCGGATTCATGGATGAAGAGTAGATTCGTGTGTTGAGGGTCATCCTCAACGCCGTTCTCGCTTCAAATATTTAGGAGGGAAATCAATGAACCTGATCTTAATGGGACTGCCAGGCGCAGGAAAAGGAACACAAGCAGAAAGAATTGTTGCAACGTACAATATTCCGCATATCAGCACGGGGGATATGTTCCGAGAAGCAATCAAAAACGAGACAACACTCGGATTGAAAGCAAAATCATATATGGATGCAGGGGATTTGGTCCCAGATGAAGTTACTAACGGTATCGTGAAGGAGCGTTTAGCGCAAAAGGCCACTGATAAAGGGTTCTTGTTAGACGGATTCCCTCGTACTTTAGATCAAGCCAAAGCATTAGCTGAAATGTTAACGGACTTGAATAAAAAGATTGATGCTGTGATTGAAATTCAAGTAGCAGAAGAAGTGTTAGTTGAACGTTTGGCAGGACGCTTCATGTGCCGCAACTGTGGTGCGACTTATCATAAAATCTTCAATCCTACAAAAGTAGAAGGTACTTGTGATCGCTGTGGTGGTCATGAATTTTATCAACGTGAAGATGATAAGCCAGAAACAGTTAAAAATCGTTTGTCTGTAAATGTTAAAAACAGCGAACCAATTTTAGCTTACTATAATGAAGAAGGTCTGTTATATCCAGTTGATGGGGATCGTGAAATTGATGCCGTATTTGCGGATGTAGAAAAGATTATTGAAAAATAATTTTGCCTGCCGACTTGAGATGCAGTTTATCTTGCCAAGTTCGATGTTTTATGATAGAATTTGTCAGTCCGACTTCTAGCTTTTTTAAGAAGTTTAACTTTAGAATTACGGTGGGAACTGCAGTTTCCGCCATTTTATCGTGTGAAAATGCGAAACAACTACAAGGAGGTACTCTGCGTGGCAAAAGAAGATATGATTGAAATCGAAGGAACAGTCGTCGAAACTTTGCCGAATGCAATGTTTAAAGTCGAATTGGAAAACGGACACGAAGTTCTTGCGCACGTATCTGGTAAAATCCGGATGTATTATATTCGAATCTTACCTGGAGACAAGGTTACAGTTGAACTTTCTCCATATGATTTGAGCCGTGGTCGTATTACCTATCGCTTTAAGTAAGTTGTACTCCGTAAAACTTCAGGAGGTATAATCATGAAAGTAAGACCATCAGTAAAACCAATGTGTGAACATTGTAAAGTAATTCGTCGTAATGGACGCGTTATGGTGATTTGCCCAGCAAACCCAAAACATAAACAACGTCAAGGATAATTGGAGGTGTAATTAAGTATGGCTCGTATTGCAGGAGTAGATATTCCTCGTGATAAACGCGTGGTAATTTCACTTACTTATATTTACGGTATTGGAAATACTACAGCGAAACAAATTTTAGCCAATGCAGGCGTTTCTGAAGATGTTCGTGTACGTGACTTAACGAATGAACAAACAGACGCTATCCGTGCTGAAGTTGATAAATTAAAAGTTGAAGGCGATCTTCGTCGTGAAACTAACTTAAACATCAAACGTTTGATGGAAATCGGTTCATACCGTGGAATTCGTCATCGTCGTGGCTTGCCTACACGTGGACAAAACACTAAGAACAACGCTCGTACTCGTAAAGGCCCAGCTCGCGCTATTGCCGGCAAGAAAAAATAATTAGTGAAGGAGGTATAAATCTTCATGGTAGCAAAGAAAGTCAATCGTAAACGTCGTGTGAAGAAGAATATCGAAACAGGTATCGCTCATATTCATTCGACTTTTAATAATACAATCGTCATGATTACTGATGCAAGCGGTAATGCCGTAGCATGGTCATCTGCAGGTTCGTTAGGGTTCAAAGGTAGTAAAAAATCAACTCCTTTCGCTGCTCAAATGGCTGCTGAAACTGCAACAAAAGCTGCAATGGAACATGGATTGAAAAGTGTTGAAGTAACTGTTAAAGGACCTGGTTCTGGTCGTGAAGCAGCGATTCGTTCATTGCAAGCAACTGGTTTAGAAGTAACTGCAATTCGTGACGTGACTCCAGTACCTCATAATGGATGCCGCCCTCCAAAACGCCGTCGTGTTTAATGAGTGCCCAACTCTATGAGTTTTACA
This sequence comes from Pediococcus sp., assembly GCA_022712335.1. Taxonomy (GTDB): domain Bacteria; phylum Bacillota; class Bacilli; order Lactobacillales; family Lactobacillaceae; genus Pediococcus. The sequence continues at coordinate 3,310 of JALAGR010000113.1, forward strand.
GGAACGTCATTGAACAAGACACTTTTCGTTTTGAAAGGGGTAAAAGACAAGAATGATTGAATTCGAAAAACCAAGAATCACAAAAATTGATGAAGACAGAGATTATGGCAAGTTCGTTGTTGAACCTTTGGAAAGAGGTTATGGAACTACTTTAGGTAATTCTCTACGTCGTATTCTACTTTCTTCTTTACCGGGCGCTGCCATTACCAATATTCAAATCGATGGGGTGTTACACGAATTTTCAACCATCAAAGGTGTAAGAGAAGACGTTGTACAAATCATCTTGAATATCAAAGGTTTGGCGTTGAAATTATTCGCCGAAGAAGAAAAAACCCTTGAGATCGATATTACTGGACCAGCTACGGTCACTGCCGGCGATATTATCGTTGACAGCGACGTTGAAATCTTGAATAAAGATATGTACATTTGTACTGTTGCTGAAGGTGCGACATTCCATGCTCGCCTAACAGTAAAACCTGGTCGAGGCTATGTTCAAGCAGACGAAAATAAAAAGGAAGATATGCCAATTGGTGTCCTTCCGGTCGATTCTATCTACACACCAGTTCGTAAAGTAAACTACCAAGTTGAAAATACTCGGGTTGGTCGTCGTGATGATTTCGATAAATTAACGATGGAAATTTGGACTGACGGATCAATCATTGCTCAAGAAGCATTGAGTCTTGCAGCGAAAATTTTAACTGAACATTTAGATATTTTTGTAAATCTTACAGATGAAGCGAAAAATGCTGAAATCATGGTAGAAAAAGAAGAAACACAAAAAGAAAAAATGTTGGAAATGACCATCGAAGAACTAGACCTGTCTGTACGTTCGTACAATTGCTTGAAACGTGCCGGAATTAATACGGTTCAAGAATTAACGAATAAATCTGAACCTGAAATGATCAAAGTACGTAATTTAGGACGTAAATCACTTGAAGAAGTGAAGGCTAAGTTACATGATCTTGGTTTAGGACTACGTAAAGACGATTAATATTGTTGACAAAGGAGGGAAACCTACGTGAGTTATCGTAAATTAGGACGCACATCTAGCCAACGTAA
>JALAGR010000114.1 GCA_022712335.1 Pediococcus sp.
TAATTTTTATGTTAGGTTCATTACTAGTAGGATTTGCTAACAGCATTCTGATCCTAATAATCGGACGAATAGTGCAAACCATCGGATGTGGAATCATGTTGCCGATGTTTTCGGGATTGATTATGGCGCTTTTACCAGAAGAAAAACAATCCTTTGAATTAGACCAGATGGGGGATATTATCTTAGGAGTAGCAATCGTTTTAGCGCTATTTTTATCAGGAATATCTTTCCTATTAGGCAATTGGCAGCTCATTAATATTTTCTTGATTGTTCTAAGTATTATTATCTATTATTATACTTCGTTAATCGAAATTGATTTAGAAGTTAGCTCGTATGAAATTGAATGGGCTAATGTTGCTCTTTCCAGTGGATTTTTAATATTAATTGGCTGGATAATAACTTTAAGCGATAATGTTGTTACTGGCTGGCTCAATGGTGGACTATTTGTTCTCGGAATCGGATTGATTATCATTTATATTTGGCGAGAATTACACGTCGAGAATCCACTGATTGATTTCAAAGGATTGTTTGACATTCGTTACCTAAGAGCTGTATTGCTCCAAGGAATCGGAGATGCGTCATTAGCCGTATTAATGATTATTGGCATTTTATATCTTCGCCAAGGATTACATTATTCGGTGATTCTAATTGGACTTGCATTGATGCCATCTATTTTAGTAATGATTTTAATGCATCATTGTACGAAAAAGTTTTTTAAAAAATTAGGTACAGTCAACAATACTAGGATTGCCATGGGATTGATGATGGTTGGGTGGGGATGCTTAACGCTATTTTCGACCTACCTTAATTTGATTTTGTTCATTGTACTAACGATTGTGATTGAAGCAGGACATGGATTGTTAGTGCAAGTTGGTAAAAAACTTAGTCGAAAACAAAAATCAACACGTTTAAATAACATGGCAGATATTTTTATGGCTCAATTTAAACTGATGTTTTCAAGCATGGTATTGGCAGTTTTATCAGTCGTGTTGCAAAATGTAACTGACAGTCATACTAATATCGGTTTGCCAGGAAAACTGGCGACACTTGCGGGGTACCGAGCCGCCTTTTCACTCTTTTTTGTGATTACGATTCTAGGATGGATCATCACAATGATAGCTGGGAGAAATTTCAACTTAAGCAAACATATTGTAAAATAATTGGGGAATTCAAATGGATTTTAAAGTGTTTTTTAGAAAAATAAAGACCTTTTCACGTGCATTGCTAAAACGATTTAACGATTCGGAAGTGGTTAATAATTCGATTGTTTTAGCGTATTATTTATTGCTTTCTTTTTTTCCAATGGTGATGTTAATGGGGTCGCTATTACCATTGTTTGATATCAAAGTGAATACGGTTCTTGAATACATTGAAACGGCAGTGCCAGTGACAATTTATAACATCACTGAACCAATTGTTAAGGACTTTTTAGGTAGTGGAAATGGTGAGTTGTTATCATTCAGTTTGTTGTTAACACTATATTCTGCCAGTCAGGCAGTAGCGGCATTTCAACGCACGATTAATCGCGCATATGACGTCGCAAAACATCAAAATCCAATCGTCAACCGAATTGTAGCGTTTATCTTGACGGTGATTATCATTGCGATTATGGGGATTTTAGTCTTTATCTTTAGTTTTGGACAAACGTTAATTAGTTATTTAACGCCAATTTTGAATTTGCCAACCCATCTTTTCGATTTGATTGGTCAATTAAAATGGCCAGTGACAATTGTCGGCTTGTTTATCGGTTTGGCGTTATTGTACTACCTAGTGCCAAATGCCAAGATTAAATTTAAATATGTAGTCCCAGGTTCAATTGCAGCAACCATCGGTACGATGATCGTATCGCAATTTTTCTCCTTTTATTTACGAGTTTTCGCTCGTTCAGTGACTAGTTATAAAACGCTAGGAACATTTATTGCAATCATGTTTTGGCTTAATTTTTCAGCAATGGTAGTCATGTTTGGTGGGGTACTAAATGCCACATGGCAAGAATTACGCGAAGGTAAGATTGTTGAAACGGCTGGAAGTTTAAGAAAAGTGGCCGGCAAATATAAAATTAGAATAAAAAAATAAAAGTTATCCAGCGGTGAATTAATCACTGTGGATAACTTTTTTTAATCTGTTGTATAAACGACTTCGAAAACTTCAGTAACAACTGGCTTGTCTTCAGTAAAAACGGCGTCGTATTTTTGCATTAATTTGGTGAATTTAGCTAACGTACGCGTACGCCAATCTTCAATGGATAGGTCGCCTTCACCTTCGTTGTAGGCATGTTCCCCAGAAACACGAAGGAAAGGAATTAATTCAGAAACGACAGTTTTAATGATTGCAATGGGTTTCATATCACCATTTAAAAGAATGAAGTAATCACCGACTTGAGGAACTGCCTCTTGCTCGGCGGAGTAGTAGGCAAGTGGTTTAGCTGTTGAGCGCTTTTTACCACTTAAAATGAGTTCGTTAAGACGATTGATTTCGTCTGGCTGGTCTTGAGGACCAAACCAACGTGTTTGATACGATCCACCTTCAATGTTATTTTCTGTAACAAAATTATTCCACATTGTTTCTGCTGGAGTTGCCATAGTATCATTCCTTCCCAATATCATTAAATCTATTTTAGCATTATGAAATCGGTTACGCAAAGAATCCAGAACACATTTATTCCAAATAAATTTTACGTAAATCGGCTAAATCTTGGTCAGAAAATTCAAGGGCTTCTTTGAAGTAATGGTCGAAGCTTCCAAAACGATCGATGATTAAATCGTGAGTTTGATCCAAACTTGAAGCTGTAACTGAGAAGACACTGTTCATTTGTTGAATTAGTTTATCCACATGTTTACCAGTGATTTGGCGGCGAAGCTCATCTGTATCACGATTGCTGTAAACCAGATTGGTCAATAAGTAATCTTCGCGAATGGTTTGATATGGAACTTGTAAGGCTGACAAAATGAGCATTCCAGCCATTCCAGTTCGATCTTTACCAGCAGCACAATGGAAGAGAAGTGATTCTTTTTCTTGATCATTGGCGAGTAAGTCTACAAACATCTGGTGAAAGGCAATGCGAGAATGTTCACTGAAAGCCATCGTGAGGTATGGGTCGTACAGGGTTTGTTCGCGAGCTTGATATTTTAAGTGTTTATCAGTGGGTAAATCAGATTTTTCAAAATCCTTAATTGGATAGACAGGATAGAAACGATAAATGGTTTGGTCTGGAATTTTATCAATGTTCCAGCTTGCTTCGGAAGGTGAGCGGAGATCGATATCATATTTAAGTCCATATTCAGCTAGACGAGCTTGAGTACGGGGTGTTAAACGATTGAGTTCACCAGAACGGAGTAATTTTTGCCATTTGATGGTTTGATTTGACTCGGTTTGATAACCACCTAGTTCGCGAAAATTAACTGCACCAGGGACATCTAAAATACGTTCAGGTTTCATAAAAAGTGAACCTCCCTTAATCGATATTAGTTCTATTATATCCTGTTCAGTAGGAGACGCGAAATTACAATATGAAGACAAGTAAAAAGGCGCCGGTTAGGGCGCCTTTTCGGGGAGTAGGTTGTTGAAAACTAAATTCTGTACTTTTTGGAGGAGTAATCAGAATAAAAGTTTAACGAATGAGAAAACTTCTTTCCTCATCCATGTACTATATATTAAAACATAAATGTGAATTTTTTGTTAACTAAGTATATTGAAAGTACCAAGTTTTATTTAAGGCCTTTCAAATGGCTTAGTCTAGGTAGATTTTACGTAAATCAGAAATATCTTGATCGGACAATTTCAAATATTCTTTCAAATAATTGTCCATCGATCCTGAAATTTTATTGATTTCATCAATGGCAGAATTATAGTAAGAAATATTTACCGACTGAAGTGCCTTAACACTTTGGATGAAAGCAGAATTTTTGTTTTTCAATTTAAGATCTAGTACAACACCATCTTGATAAGCTTTTGTGGCACGGTTGGTTAAGAGGTAATCGGCGCGAATGGTATCTTCATCGACATTCAAAGCGCTTAAAAGGAAAATTGCTCCCATACCGGTCCGATCCTTTCCAGCTGTGCAATGGAAAATGAGGGATGAATCTTCAGCGCTATTAGCGAGTAAAACATCGAAAAATTTACGATAAGCTTTTTGAGAATGAGTTTGACGAATTACATCTCGATAAACGCGCCGCATTTCTACTAAACCACTAGTAGGGTCGCTATTCATTTTGCGTTGTAGTTCATCAGTTTGCTTAGTACTTTGAGTTTCGTCTACTCGAAAAACAGGCGCAAATACATATTCAGCATTTGCGGGAACTCGATCAGGAAATTTACTCTTTTCTTCGGGAGAACGGAAATCAACATCAAATTTAACATTGTAATTTTCTAAAAAGTCCATATCTTGGTCAGATAGATCACCTAACTTTCCCGAACGGATCAATTTATTCCACTTGATAGTCTTACCGTCTAAATTTGTGTATCCGCCTAACTCACGAAAGTTTAATCCTGATGAAATAGGTAAAAGTCTTGATTTCGCCATACAATCTCCTCACTTTAAATATTATTTTTTAATACGGTTTGCCATATTGTTATAGATACGTTTGCAGTCAGTAGGATTGCCACGGAGTTCATAGTCGTCGATCATTTCAAATCCATAGTCTGATGCATAACGTCGAGCAGTTAAACAGTATTGCTCGTTAAAGTTACGATTACCACTACCGATTACACCTAAGCAAAGTTTACGGTTGTCATGGTAACCAATGTATTCACCAAGTGTGTTGGTCATTAATTCTTTAACGCCATTATCAATACCATTTCCACCATCGAGATAAGTAGGGACGAAAGCAAAATATGGTTGGGTTTCATCTGCAAAATCAGTTTGGTCAGTGATTTCCTTGCTGACAATTAAAGGCTGGTTAGCATCACTTTGGTGCATTTTTTCAGCGTAATCGGTGAGATCATCGACGAACGACTGGGTATTTCCAGCGACTGAGATATAGATAATGTAAATCTGATTTTCCATGTTAAAAACTCCCTGTTTTGAATTTACTCTAAAAAATATTTTACGCCCCTCTTACGTAAAATGATACCACGGTAAAGTTGCAAATTCATAATGTTATGCAAAAGTAAGCGAGGATATGGAAACGGTATCAGAAAGTAGTACAATTATAATTAACAATGTAAGGGGTGAAGATTTTGGAGCCATATCTTGTATTTATGGATATTGATGGAACATTGATCGATAATCATCAGAACGTTTTACCTGATACCAAAAGAACCATTGAGGAATTGCAAAAACGGGGTGTGATTTTTTATATTGCAACCGGACGGATGCTTTCCCTAGCAGAATTGATTCGCAACAAAATCAATAATAAAGTAGAAATCATTGCTTCGAATGGATCCGTATACCAAAAGGGACACCATTTTCATAAAGAACACTTAGGTTGGAATGCGCTTAAAGAAATTTATAACGTAACGATGGAATTAGGACTTTCAACTAACTTTTTTACGACTGATTTGACGTATTATACGAACGAAAAACCATGGTTGTTGAGCCGATTGGCGCGAGTTCGTGTAATGGCTGATAAAACTGGGAATCGTCGATTTGAAAAAATTAACGACCTCGAACATTTGCACCAACTTAGTGATCAAATTATTAATGGAATCACAATTGACAAGACGAAGTCAGAACGATTAGAAGAAGCACGTGAAAAACTTGAAGCAACGGGATTACTCAAGATTTCATCATCTTCACCAAATAATTTAGAGTTGATTCCTAATCGAATTTCTAAGGCAACTGCTGTACGAGCGATTATGGATAAGTATAATATTCCCGTCGAACGAACGCTGGCCTTTGGAAATGATATGAATGATTTAGAAATGATTAAAGCAGCTGGTACTGGAGTGGCAATGGGCAACAGTCCCCAAGTTTTAAAAGACGAAGCCGATGCAGTTACAGATAGTAATCTGGAAAATGGAATTGGAAACTTCTTAAAATCATATTTTAGTGATAAATAAAAAAGAGAGTGGGACAAAAGTCGGTTAGTTTGCGAGCATTAACTGAAAA
>JALAGR010000013.1 GCA_022712335.1 Pediococcus sp.
ATCCTCAAGCTCAAGAAGTTACTGATTTACTCGTTGAAGCTGGAATCAAAGGAATTATGAATTTCACTACTAAAATTATCGATGTTCCATACAGCGTAACAATCCATGATGTTGATTTATCTCTAGAATTACAAGCTTTGATTTATTCAATGGATCAAGATTAAAAATATTTAAAAAGCTATGCCTAGATTATAGCGACGTAATTGTCGTTTTAGTCTTGAGGCATGGCTTTTTTTATTTGGCATTGATAAATAATATTAATTGTTATATAGTAATGTTGTATTAGTTATCTATAACACAACTGGTTTACATTATAAAAAGATACTCATATCAAATTGAAATTGTAGAGGAGCAGGTTATGCAGTTAAGAGTTGAAAATTTACAAATGGAATTCAAACAAAAAACAGCTTTGAATCAAGTAAGTTTTACCATCGAAAGTGGGGGATTGATTGGTTTGATTGGTCCTAATGGGGCAGGAAAATCAACATTGATGAAAATTGTTGCGACTTTATTGAAACCTACACAGGGAGACATTCTGTTAGATGGAAAAAGTATAATTACTAACCCGCAGATTATCCAACGCCAGCTTGGTTATATGCCTCAACAAATTCCATACGTCCCACAGCTGAGTGCCGTAGAATATTTACGATATTTAGCAGCGTTAAAGGGATTACCAAAAGAAGCGAGTGATCAGCAAATTCAACAACTTTTATCACTGTTGCATTTGCATGATGTTCAAAGGCAAACACTAGCAACTTTTTCTGGAGGGATGCGTCAAAGAGTTGGATTAGCAGCTGCGTTGTTAGGTGATCCGAAAATTATTATTGTTGATGAGCCATCAACGGGACTTGATCCAATCGAGCGAATTAGTATTCGAAATTTATTAAGTGAACTTGCTCAAGATCGAATTGTAATTTTATCAACACACATTGTTTCTGACATTGAGGCAGTTGCCAGTAATTTACTGTTATTGCGGAATGGAAAATTGGTTTTCCAAGGGACAGCCGATAAATTAATTACAACAGCTCAAAATCGAGTTTGGGAATATGTGATTCCACTTGGACAACATCCGCAAGATGAGGATAATGTCAGTGAGCTTCGGCAAAGTCAGGATGGAATCCATGTTCGAGTAGTTGCTGAAAAGCAACCCACTCCTGAAGCTATAATTGTAGCACCGACACTTGAGGACGCTAGTTTAGTAGTATTGGAAGGTAAGTGAGATTATGAAACGATTAGTTTTAGCATCCTTCAAGCAACGTCAACGAAGGACGGGTTTTTACTTTGCGTTGGTAATGTTCATGCTACTACCAATTCTCTTTACTCCCCAAGCTGATGCACCTTTTAAAGTAATGTTGATTGAGCATCATACTTTTAATCAAGCGGATAATCCAACTTGGTTGCCAATTGCTAGTATGATAATTTTTGGTCTTTTCTTAGTTGCTTTTGGTCTAAGCTTTATTTTAAATGCTTATCGAGCAGATCAAGAAAATGGAGTTTGGGATTGGTTATTTACAACGCAATTTTCACGAATTAGATATGCATTTTCGAAATTTATCGTTAATATTCTACTTCTTTTATGTTTATTGGGTTCAACCATTATGGGGACGCTATTGATGTTGGTACTTCGTTTCCCAGGGCAAGGGATTAATTTATGGGTGTTGGCATCGAGTTATTTGATTTTAATTCCAGGAATCGTCTTGATTGCGGCTTTCGCAATTTTTATTGAAGCTATGACCAACCGATATAACACATGGGTTTTAAGTCTTTCAACGATAGGTTTAATTACAATATATTCATTTCAGGATATGTATCCCAATGCGTGGTGGGCGAAGCTAACTAGCATTGGAGGCATCAATTATGCCTTATCCACCATCAGTGCATCGGTTAAAGCCGCTGTGGGACACTCAACGAGCGCAATCTCGTTTTTCTCAGATTATGCTGGTAATACAAATAAACCTTCGCTATATATTTTGCCTGTCGAATTTCCAATGTCGACGCGGATTTCGATTGTTGGAGAAATCATACTTGCTTGCTTAATCGTTCTGGTTAGCGTCATTCTAATTAGACGTCGTAAGACAGTTTCTAAGTCAGCAAAATTAAAATCACGTCAACCAAAGAAGTCATTACCACCAGTTCAAATGGTAAATTATCAAACAGTTTCAGGCCAAACACCAGTCTTTTCAATGCGCTTCTTTGAAGTTGAATTAAAACGTCAACTAACTAATATTTCTAAAGCAAATCTAATTGGCTTGGGAATTGTATGGTTATTGCTTTGGGGGAGTGGAAGTGATGTTCAGCAAATGTTATTATTTCCACTAGCTTCACTATTATTTTTACCGTTTTTCTCACATCTGGGAGTAGATCACTATGGACTTACAGCGTGGTTAAAAACTTTTAGTCGAGGATTTTGGATACAAAAAATAACAGAGCTAGCAGTTAGCAATTTGCTTAGTATCCTTTTAGTTTTACCGGTCGTGATCAAAAGCCCAGCATCGACGCTGCAGATTCTATTATTTGCAACAGCTCAAGCATGTTTAGCTGAAGGGATGGGAACATTATTTAATAATAGTCGTTTTATCGCTTCGTTATTAACGGCGTTCTGGTTCTTATACCTAAATGGAATATCAATATTCTTTGGTTTTGGACACTTTGATGTAATGCTAAGTTTAATATATGGTGTAGTTACCATGATTGGAATTTTAATGACTGTAAGGAAAAATTTATCTCTAAGTAAGTAAATGTTAAGTAGGAGGATCACTTTTGAAAATTAATATTCATCGTTCAGCAAATAATCGCGTATTAGCAGGTGTTTTAGGGGGATTATCAGAACACTTTGGTTGGAAATCTGGTAGCGTTCGTTTGATTTTTATCCTGTTAAGTATTTTACCAATTTTCCCAGGTATTATTGTGTATTTAATTGGATGGCTACTCATGAAAGATCCCATTGATTACAATCGTCACCGAAAAATTATTAATTAACTTTCTGTATAACACAAAAATAGCGCTGCTAGACTAGAAATGTCTAACAGCGTTATTTTTTTATTCTTATAAAAGATGAATTTGATGCTTTTCGCACTG
>JALAGR010000115.1 GCA_022712335.1 Pediococcus sp.
ACATTAACTGTTAGGTCAAGTGCAAGCTGGCGGACCGCTGGAATCTTGGCTCCCGGTGTGAGATGACCGATGATGATTTCTTTATAAATATATTGTTTGATTTGGTAGTAAATAGGAACTTTATCATTGAATTCCATCTCGTTCCTCCTGTCGTGTGTTAGTTTACTATTACACTCTAGCCTATTTTCAAAAATATAGCAAGCATTAACCGAAAAATTTATAGCCTAATGTAGCAATATTGACACTTTATCAAGTCTCCATCTATGCTAAAATTAACGGGTGTAGCGTTAAAATATGAAAATACCGGGAGAGTAGTCATGTTTTGTCAAAATTGTGGAAATAAAAATAAACCGGGCGCTAAATTCTGTTCAAAATGTGGAACAGTGTTGCGTAACAAAAAGCAACCGGAACGTGAAAATCAAGTTGATGCAACGTCTACTAGCGACGTTCAACCTGATGTAAAACAAGCCACGAGTCAACCGACGGGAAAAGCTGATAAATCAGCAAATTCCGAAGTTCAAGCGGGTGCTGAAACAACGAATGAAGCAAATTCTGAAGTTCAGAATGAAGTTGGAACGCGTGCTCAAAAAGATTCGAAGAAAAAGTGGTGGCTCTGGATTATTCCAGTGGTGGTGTTGCTTGCTGCAGGGGGAGGGTTCTATGTTTATAAGAACCATCAAACGAACACTCATTCTGAAAGTGACAAGTCAGTAGCGACTTCTAAAAAAGCTCCCGCTGCTGAAAGTAGTAGTGCGAGCTCTTCATCGGAGCCTAAAAAATCAACGATTGATTTTCCAAAGAGTACTGTAAAAGGAACTATCGACGATGCTTTTGGTGACATGGATGGGACAACGTCGGTTTATGTTTCACCAACGGATTCGGATGAAGAAGTGGTGTCTAATAATGGGGCGCAGCGGGCTGCCAGCAATATCAAGTTGTTTGTATTGGTTACAGCATACAAGCAGGTCGATGAAGGTAAATTGAACTTAAAGGATCAATATACTTTGAAAGAATCCGATAAGGTCGATGGCACTGGTGAAATTCGCAATATGGATAGTGGAACCAAAATTTCGATCCAAGATTTACTGAACGATATGATGGAAGATAGCGACAATACGGCTGCTAATATCGTAATTCGTCAATTGGGTGGAATGGATAAAGTAAATGATCAAATCAAGAAGATTGGTGCCAAAGATACTAAATTAGAACGGATGTTGATGGACACTGACGCCCTTAAAGATGGCAAAGATAACTACACATCGGTGGCTGATTTAGGGATGGTATTGAAAAAAATTTACAATCATCAAATGGTTTCAACTAAGTACGACAATGCTATGTTAGATATTTTGAAAGAAACTAAAAATCACACGAAGTTACCACATGATTTACCTGAAGAAGCAACGGTCTACAATAAAACGGGTGAGTTTGATGATTACGGTGTCGAAAACGATGCTGCAATTTTTGGTAACACCAAAGGTTCATTTGTCATCGTGGTCATGTCTGAAGATGGGGATCGGGACGAACAGGTTGATAATATGAGAAGTTTTGGCTCAGTAATGTATGAAGGATTATTAGGATAATAAATTTGGAGGATGTTGGAAATGAAATTTTGTACTAATTGTGGTTCGCAACTAGAAGCAGGGGACAAGTTCTGTACGAACTGTGGGTCAGCCGTAGTGACTGCACCGAAAGTTGAGGAAGTGCCTGAAGTTGAAACACCAGTGACACCTGAGGTTGAAAAAGCGGTTGAAGAAACACCTGTAGCGCCTCAGGTCGAAAAAGTGGTTGAAGAAGAAGCACCAGTGACTCCTGAAGTTAAAGAAGTGGCTGAACCAGAAACTAAGGTAGAACCTGAAGTGGAAGCTCCAGTTGCTCCTGAATCTACTAAAACTGAAAGTAAAATTAATATTGATAAAGAAGCTGTAAATGAACGTGTCCAACAAACTAAAGAGTATGCTCAAAGTTACTGGAATTGGGTTAAAACGTCAGTCCAAAAACCGTTTGAAGCTCAAAAAAGTTCACATCCATTTTATGGAATAACAACGTTTGTCTTGTTCTCGATTATTGGCGCACTGTTTATTATTATCCCAGGTCGTCAAGCTTTCAGTAAATTCAACGAAACCACGAGTGACTACGGCGTTGGCAGCATCATGAATAATCCATTTTCAATTGGAATGTTTTTGAAGTTGTTGATCACGATTGCCATCGTTTACGCATTATATGTCGTGATTGGCTTCTTGATCGTTAAATTCCTTAGTGTTGAAGATGGTAAAGTTTCGATATTTGAATACACTAATAATTTTGCTCATTTTATCAATTACACGCTAATTTTCTCGATCGTAGCGCTATTAATGATGGTGTTGAGTACGCAAAGTATTATTAATAATTTGGATTCGGGCGTTTCTGTGCCAGGTAGTCTTAAATTAGTAGTCACATTGCTTGCCATTGCTACTCTTGGATTTAATACCGGATTTTTAGCAACTTTCTTCGATAAGAATATGAAGTTCAAAATTGACCGCATTTATGTTGTAATGATTGCTCAATTAGTAGTTGTATTGATTGCCTTCATTCTCGTACGTTACATGATTGTTCCTAATGTTGAAAGCTATACAACTGGACTTTTTGGTGACGCACTTAGTAGCTTGAGTGATTTATTTTAAAAGCCAGATTTGAAGTTGGGTTGAAGGTCATTGAAGACTTTCACCCAGCTTTTTTAATACATAAATAATGGCTAGCATTTTTATTTTTAATTTGAAAGTGGTATAAATATTGCGTTGGAATTAATGAAAGAAGGCAATTATATGTGCACTAGTATTGAAATTACGGCTAAAAATGGGGAACATTTCTGGGGACGAACGATGGATTTGGCGTTGCCGATGTTTGGAGAAGATCCCGAACATGACTTAGGGGCACGGGGGATGATTACGACGATTCCCGCTGGAGCTGAAGT
>JALAGR010000116.1 GCA_022712335.1 Pediococcus sp.
AACTCATAGATAATACAAACATAAAAAATGCACCAATTAATAGACAAACTAAAATCAATAGAATTAAGGGCATTTTAACTGTCGTAAATAAGAAATTAATGTCCGTTGCTGCTGTGTTGGCTAACGCTAATAGTGCAATCAAAATAACTAAAACGATACTAATAATGATATATGCTTGTTTTTTCATAATTTAAAATCCCTTTCAACACATAATTGGGCTGGGTTAAACCCATATATATTAAGAATAGCATAGGTTTATACGCGGTTTATTTTTTATTTCAACTTGCTATAATATTGGTAAATGTTTTTTGTATAAAAATGGAAGGTGATTTAAAATGATTGCTTTATTATTATTTCTAGCCTTGCTTTTCGTGATATTTGCTATCTACATCACCTGGGTAAAAAATGGCAAAAGTGTTTTAATCAGTTTTAAAAATCCATTGATTGTTCCCAAAGCATTCGGCTTTGGTATTACCTTTAGCCCTAATCATCCATTAGGCTTAGTTTTCTATCTTGGCTGTTTGATCTTAATTTTCTGGGCGATTATCCAAGCCTTATTTCACTAAAAAGAGCGATACAATTTCAAGCCATTTGATGACCTAAAATTGCATCGCTCTTTTAATTTATTTAATTTTAGATTGGAGCCACTCCACATACGCTTCTTCACGTTCAACTGCGCGTGACAAAATCAAGTAATGTCCATAGCCCGCCTCAATTGCAGTATCATCGGCAAATAATGAGCTTTCCCGCTGTTTTAAATGAACTACTTTTTGTTCATGCAATGCTAATTCTTGCTTTAAAATCTGCTGCAAGATTGCCGCGTGCTGATCTGAAATACAATAAAGTTTCAATGAAGTTAAATCATCATTTTTCAACGTAATCGGTTCTGCCAACCATTTTTGCAAAGACGCCCGTCCTTTAGTTTCAATCACATAATTAATTACCTTACGATCCTTAACCTCAGCAGTTTCAGCAACTTTGATTTGGTCTTCATCTACCATTCGTTGTAATTCTGGATAAAGTTGGCTATGGGAAACCGTCCAAAACTCACTTATATCAGTCTTAAATTCACTAATCATATCTTTACCAGACATCATTCCATTCTTATTTAATAATCCTAAAATAATGTAAGGTAAAACTCTTGGTCTTGGCATGGTGGCTCCTCCAGAAAATTTAAATTCTATTTAAGGCGTTTGTAGTTAGCATCGAAATACTTACCAGAACGGATATCATCCGTCATACCTTCATAGGGTTCTTCTGAAATTGTATCATCATTATCTTGCCCAGCGTCACCCATATACGTAATTTTAGCAAATTCTGGCACAACTAGCTTAGGATAAGTTTCATATTTTTCACGAGCTTCTTCCATCAAGTCGATATGTTCATTTTGGAAAGTAACTGTGATTTCAGGATGTTCTTCAACCCACTTAGGGAAGAAAATTGTTCCATGAAGCTTCTTTTCGTTTGGCATAAAGTCTAGTGCAACATCTGTTCCAGTTGGTTCTGTCCAAGTAATTTTGTAGATACCTTCTGTAAGCATTACAATTTCAGCTTCTTGATCTTTCACCCAACGTCCAGCAACCATTCCACCGTGAATACGGTAGTCAACTGTGTGGTCATTTTTAGCATACCATTCGTATTCCCAACCATTGTCGTATGTGTAAATAAAGTGTGTTCCTAAAAAGTCATCTAAGTTTTTAAAAGTTTTTTCCATGATATTTGCTCCTTTGTTTTATGTTGTTATCAACATAAATAACTATATGACGATATCGACATAAAGTCAACAACTTTATTTTAAAAAAAGAGCAATACCCATCAAAAGCCGGTCAATGCCAAGCTTTTTAGGTATTACTCTTAATGTTTTATCCAATACTACCTTCCATTTGAAACTTAATTAATCGATCCAATTCCACCGCATATTCCATTGGCAGTTGTTTTGTAAATGGTTCTAAGAAGCCCATCACAATTAATTGCGATGCCGTCGCTTCATCTAATCCACGGCTTTTCATATAATAAAGCTGATCTTCAGCAATCTTCGAAACGTGCGCTTCATGTTCGATGGTTCCGTCACTTGTTTCAATATCATTCACGGGAAAAGTATCACTCGCACTGTCTTGATCCATCAAAATCGTATCGCATTCAACATGGGATTTTGCTTTTGTAGCATCTTTGGTGTACTTAATTAATCCCCGATAATCTGCCCGTCCACCATTATGACAAATTGCTTTGGAAACAATCGTGCTGTGCGTGTGCGGTGCCATATGAATCATCTTAGCGCCCGTATCTTGATGCATATTAGCTCCTGCAGCGGCAATCGATAGCATCGACCCCGTTGCTCCTTGACCAACTAAGTAAATGCTCGGATACTTCATGGTTACTTTAGATCCCAAGTTTCCATCGATCCATTCCATCGTCGCACTCGTGGCAACCTGCGCCCGCTTGGTTTCCAAACTATAAACGTTCGTCGACCAATTTTGAATGGTCGTGTATCGGCAATAACCACCTTTTTGAACAAATACTTCTACCACCGCAGCATGCAAACTATCTTCCGAATAATTAGGGGCAGTGCAACCTTCAACGTAATTAACACTACCGCCCTCTTCAACAATAATGAGGGTGCGTTCAAACTGTCCCGTTTTCCCAGCGTTAATCCGAAAATAACTTTGAATCGGAATATCAGCATGCACATTTTTCGGAACGTATAAAAAAGTTCCTCCCGACCAAACTGCGGTATTCAGTGCCGCAAACTTATTGTCATCCGCGGGAACGAGGGTGCCAAAATATTGGCGAACCAATTCCGGATGCTTTTTCACTGCCGAATCGGTATCCATAAAAATAATTCCCTGACGTTCTAAATCTTGTTTAAGATTGCTATAAATGGCTTCCGACTCATATTGAGCTGCCGATCCTGCCAAATATTGGCGTTCTGCTTCAGGCACTCCAATGCGTTCAAAAGTCGTTTTAATTTCATCAGGAACATCTTTCCAATCACGAGCAATATGATCTGTCGCACGTTGAAAATATTTAATCTGATCTAAATCGATGTCACTCAAATCTGGTCCGAAATCAGGCATTGGTTTTGCTAGATACGTTTGATAAGCTGCCAGCCTAATTTCTAACATCCACTCCGGTTCATCCTTAGCTTGAGAAATTTGCTTAATTGTCTCTGCATCAATTCCCACACCAGTCGAAAAAATGGGCGTGACTTTGTCCATCGAACCGCGCTCATCTTTTAATTGATCTTTTTCAAATTGTGGCTCCTCATTTTCCAAAGTGCGTCTCCCCTTTTTTCAATCCATCCCCCATGGCATGCCATGCCAGCATTCCGCAGCGAACCCGTGTTGGAAATTTATTTAATGTCGCAAAGGCAATCAAATCGCCTAATTGTTCAGCGTCGTAATCATGACCCAAAATTAAATTTTGAAAATTCTGCATTAATTTTTGAGCCTCTGAAATACTCTTTCCCGTCAAAATATCCACCATCATACTGGCAGACGCCTGACTAATCATACATCCCTGACCCGTGAAACTAACCTGCTCCAGCCGTTGATCGACCACATTTAAATAAACGTTAATATCATCGCCACAATCAGGATTTTTCAATTTAGCATAATAGTTATATTGCTCTAAAGCTCCAAATCCAATGGAATGTTTCGCGTGACTAATAATTATTTTTTGATAAAGTTCTTGAATATCACTCATGATAAAATTTGACCCACCTTATTTACCGC
>JALAGR010000014.1 GCA_022712335.1 Pediococcus sp.
TATCGATAATAGATATAGGTATTTCTCATTTACTGGCTTTCCTAAAATATTTTCTAGCGCTTGTCCATATAAATTAACCTGACCTTGATAATGATTAATAACACTTTCAATACCTTGTTCAGCACTACCTGGGAGCACAAAGTCCGTTTTATAATCTAATAAAATTACGCGGTCTTCAATCTCAAAATAAGCATCAATAATACCATGAATCAACACATCGTCATTGCATTTAACCGTTGGAAAGAGTCCTTTAGCTGGTAATAATAGTGAAAACGCTTCTTCACGATAGACATTTTCGGGATACTTCACCATCAGTTGACCCAAATCGCTATCAAAGAAATCCAATATTGTTGAAACGCGGATTCGTTTGGCAACTTGCTCGTCCAGTACTCGACTCATTACTAATTCACCAATTTTATCTTTGATAACTGCTTCGTTTATTGGTTGCTTTAGATTTAGTTGCTGCAAAATCAAATGAGTCGCCGTTCCAACTTCAGTTGCTTTAGGCTTAGTTGCTTCATTCATAAATCGTGGCGTCGCCAAGCTTTCGGTTACAAATCGATTTTGCGGTTTAATTCGCTGATCAACATCAACCTCACTAAAGTTCAATTCAAATTTATCCGGATCATCGAAGACCCGTTTAATCTCAGAAACAGATTGATAGGCAGTTGTTTGTGTTGCAGCTTCATCTTGGTACTTGAAGTTCAGGATTTGCTTAATTTCGTCGATATCCGAAACGTCATTAGCAATATCGACTTGATGTAATTCTGGATTTTTGTCATTGCTTAGTGCAGTTAACTCCTGCTTGCTCATCAAATCTGTACTATTAATTACCCTTAGTTCAACGTCCGGAATCAACTCACCATGCAATTGACGTGCAACGTAATCTGGATATTGTTTAGCTACTGACGGTGTTCGCATAATCGCCATCCCGATCCAATCGAGGAAATTACTTACTTTAGATCTTGATTCAGCGCTGATTAGCATCCCGTCTGTATCTGCAGCATTACCCCATTTATTAAGGGTGTCATCTGCTGATTTGACCGCTCCAGTAATGATTAGCTTCTGTTGAGCACGTGTTAATGCAACATAAAGTACTCGTAATTTTTCAGCTAAAGCTTTCTTTTTCTTAATCGAGATAATCCAATTTTTTTGAATTGTATCGATTTCTAAACGATGAATAAAATCTTTTAATGTAATTCCCATCCCTGCATCACGGTCTAGTACATAACGTCCTTTTTCGTCCATGGTGTTAAAGCCATGTTCAGCATCAATAAGAAATACAATCGGGAATTCTAATCCTTTACTACCGTGAATTGTCATTAACTTCACAGCTTCAACGTCTGTAATCACTGGATTTTCAGCTAAATCTTTATTTTTATCACGCATTTTTTCAACAAACCGAACGAATTGGAAGAGTCCTTTAAAGCTTGATTCCTCATATCCTTTAGCTCGATCGTATAACGCATGAAGATTATTTTGACGCTGCGGACCATCGGGCATACCACCTACATAATCTAAATACCCTGTCTCCTCATAAATTGCCCATAAAAGGTCAACTAAGGTTGATTGCTGGGCGAGTTTACTAAACTCCTGTAATTGTTCTATAAAGTGGCTTATTTTCTCTTTTAACTTCACTTGAAATGCACTACTAGTATCTAGTTCAAACTCATTTAAGAAATGCAGCAACGCTTCAAAATAATGTCCATTTTTCTTCCCAATCCGTAGAAAAGCCAATTCATTTTCTTTTAATCCTACAATTGGTGATCTAAGCACCGCAGCTAGTGGAATATCTTGGTACGGATTATCTATAATTTTTAGCAATGCCATCATGATTGAAACTTCTGTTGTTTGGAAATAATCTTGGGCATTATTAACTTGAATCGGAATTCCATATTTTTTGAACGTATCAACAATTTCAAGGTTATTTCCACCAGTGGAATGTAGCAACGCAATATCACTATATTTTAGTGGTCGCATTTCCTTTGCATCACGATCGTAAACTTCAGTATGATCATCAAAAAGTTTTTGAATTCGTTGAGCAATCATCTGCAATTGACCATCGTTTTTATTAGAAATGATCGCGTTGTTTTGACCATCGTCTAGCTCTGTTTGGCTATCATCATAAATCAAAACTTCAGTATTATTCTGAACTTCATCTGGATAATATTTAGCACCAAATTGTAGTTGCGCATCATCATCATACTCAATTTCCCCAACTTCAGTATCCATCACCTGGTTGAAAATTAAGTTGGTAAAGTCGTCAACATTACGCATTGAGCGGAAATTTTCCGCCAAAATAATTCTTTCATCTGGTTGATCTTCATTCTTAAATTGATCATTTTTCCCAATAAATAGACTTGGATCTGCCATTCGAAAAGCATAAATTGACTGTTTAACATCCCCCACCATGAACATATTACCTGGTTCTGGTCGAGCAACTGAAGTTAAAATTGTTTCTTGAAGTGGATTAATATCCTGATACTCATCAACAATGACTTCATTGAATTTCTGCTGGAATCCTCGCCGAATTGCATGACCTTCATCAGAATCATTTAACACAATTTGTAAGGCAAAATGCTCTAAGTCACTAAAATCCAAAGAACGACGAGTTAATTTCTCTTGTAAAAAACGCTCCGCAAACTGATTTTGAACTTCAATCAACTTCATCATTAAATCATGTGCATCTTTAAAAATTGTAATCATCTGTTCGTTAGCTAGCTTAAAGTAGCTATCTACTAATGCATTAAATTCGTCTTTAAAATCGTTTCGGATCGTTTTAGCGTATGCGTTGAACTCTTTGACTTCCTCTTTCTTGCCCCGAGGCAATTGAGCAAATTTCATATTGTTCATCGCTTGTTGCAAGTCATCCCAGCTACCATTGGAACTCTTATCGATAATCGACTTTAATTCATTAACTTCATTTTGAAAATTATCAGCTGCTTTTTTTAGTGGTTCTCCACCATTAATTGCCCACTCCGTAATTTCTGAGTCCTTTTGATAAATCCTAATTAACTTTGTTTTTACTTCTGCTAAAATTCGCTGAATAAATTCCATATCCATCACATTATCGGACTGAATTTCATAATTTTTGGCAATTTTTTGTAACCATGCTTTTGGATCCGGATTGGCATTAGAGAATTCAAACAATTCCAAAATAAGTTCTTGTAGTCCATCATCCGAACGATCACTAGAGAAATTACGAGTCAGACGAGCAAATTTTTCATCCTCATCTTTTTCATATAGTTCCTCTCGCAGATCAGCCCAAACGCTTTCTCGTAGTAGTTCGCTTTCCGTAGGGTCCATAATTCTAAATGCAGGGTCCAAATCAATGATGTAATAATAATTTCTGATTATCGACATACAAAACGCATGCAGCGTACTAATATTCGCGTTATTCAACTTATTCAGTTGCATTGACAGATGGTTCTGAAGTTCAGCATCGTTCACTTCATTGATTTTCTTAACGATTGCTGCTCGGATACGTTCCTTCATTTCACTTGCCGCAGCTTCAGTAAAAGTCACTACCAAAAGTCGGTCAACGTCTTCACCGTTAATAATTTTTTGAATTACACGTTCAACTAAGACCGACGTTTTACCAGATCCCGCAGATGCAGAAACTAAGATATTATGGCCGGAACTATTAATTGCTTGTTTTTGACTGGGAGTATATTCTCTAGCTGCCATTATTTTTCTTGTTCCTCCTCAATTTGTTTTAGCACTTCATCTTTGTCTAACTTTTTAAGCATGCGATAGTTATTTTCTGGTAGCATCGCATCAAACTGCATAATTTCTTTATATGGTGAATATTCCATCACCGTCTTTCGATTTGGCCATTGAACTGGATTCAAATCTAGCTCTCCTTCAAAAATACGTTTTCCAGCTTCACGCACTTTCAACTCTGCATGTTTAATCAAATTCTGAAGTTCAGCTTCACTTAAAATACTATTTTGACTGGTTTTACTTAGAGCGCCTTTAGTTGTAAATGCAATTGGAAATACATCGGATTTTCTTGTATCTTCAACAGTTTTATCAATCTCTTTTAGTAATTCTTCGTCATTCAATAGAAACCCATTTAACGAGAACTTTTTAAATAGACTTTGACTAAGTTGATCAGGATCATTTTCTTTCCATTCTTTAGATTTTAATAATGGATCTTGGAAAATCATGTATAACGCACTAGAAATTTTAGCTTCGGTTCCTGGATCAATTTGGTCACGATTTTGTTGTACAACATCGAGATACATCAACATTTGCATCGCTAATCCGTAATAGGCGTCCGTGAAATCAAACTTACGATTACTAGACTTATA
This sequence comes from Pediococcus sp., assembly GCA_022712335.1. Classification (GTDB taxonomy): domain Bacteria; phylum Bacillota; class Bacilli; order Lactobacillales; family Lactobacillaceae; genus Pediococcus. The sequence continues at coordinate 4,314 of JALAGR010000014.1, forward strand.
ATCGACAATTCCTAAATATTCTTCGTCTCCGATTTCAACTTTGTCAATTCGATCGATTTTTCCACGTACATTAATTGCCTTGTTTCCATCCACTTTGAAGTTCAAAGCTGGCAATCCTGTTTGCGACCCAATTTGGCCAAATAGTTGTTCGGATGCAATTGGTCGCATTCGTGTACGCGCTAATTGTTTAAAGATAGCCTCGACCATCGCACGTACAGTATGATCAAGCTGCTTACGCAAATATCCCATACGATACGTACCGTTAAACTGCTCAAATTGTTGCTCTTGTTCCATTTGTTGCACTAACTGCTTAGCAACTTGATCAATCTGGTCTTGATTAACTTCATTGAAGTTCAAATTATCCGCCGTAATCATTTTGATTAACTTGTCCATTGCCGCATGGAAGTACTGCCCTGTATCTGCTGGACTTAAATCCGACGTTTCTCGTTCTTGCAGTTTCAATCCATATTTTAAGAAGTATGAATACTCATTTCGATAAAATTCTTCTAGTTTCGATACTGAAGCATAAATCGTATCCCCATAAAGACCTTCTACGATTTTTGGTGTTAATTTTTCAGGGATATTTTTGTACTTCAAACTACTTAATAATTGATCCGTTAATGTGCTTAGCTCACTATTTTTCAAGAGCGTATAAATTATGTTCCATCGCACATCAGCCTCTTGTTTTTCTTCATTCATTGCTCGTGCATATTGGATTAAATGGCTTAGCGTACTTCGCTTTGAGCCGATAAATGGTTCAATAATTGGTAATTCAACAGTAGGTCGACTTGGTAATGTTTGAACTTCAATTCCAAAATGTTCCTTGATTCGTTCAACGTATGGCGACAACTTAAAGTCCGCTCCATCATTTCCGCTTCTTGGATATGAAAAAATTAGTTCATCTGCGCCAATCATAAAAGTTAAATAATTCAAATATGGTTCTTGTCGCATTTGTCGTTCATTACTAATGCTCAAAAATTGTTCATCGTTTAAAAATGGATCAATCTGACTTTTACCGTCCTGATTCAAGAAATCATTATCTTGAATTTGTTCAGGCATTGCCCGATCAGTAGCACCCATGATAAATACAATTTTACGATCGACCATCTGAACCATTCCGCTTTCAGAAACAAGTATCTGATCCAACGTTGATGGGATCTGAGAATAAGTTGCGCCTTCAAAGCCAGCATTTAAAAGCCCCATAAAGTTGGTCGAATCAAATGGCTGGTCCCCTAAAATATCAACAAATTCATCTAACATTTGGACAAAAGTTTCCCATGTTTGTTCTGGCTCAGCTGCTTTGGCTAATTGTCCTTCTTCAATCCACTGATCTCTCCAATGTAACAAACATTGATCAATGCGGTTTTTAATCAAGAAATCATACAATGCTTTGGCCGCCTCAACTCCGTTTGTCGCAGTTGAAAGCTGATTAAAAAATGGTGTAACTGTATCAGCCACATAGTTTTTTACTATATTAATTCGTTGGTTAATTTCACGTTCTTCGTCCGTTTGCTTTTCTTCATCAATATCATTAAAGCGACTGTATTTCCAATCCTGTTTTTGTAGCCATTGCTTGCCATAAATCCCCTGTTTTAATACATAATTTTCTGTAATATGGACACTCTTTAGGAAATCAACACCATAGGGATCTTCTTCCGCCTCTGGATATAATAACCCCGTCTTTAATAAGCGCATCACATCTTCATATCGAAAATGGCGTGCGTTGATATCGAACAACGCATTAATCAGTTCTAGCAACGGATGATCTTTCATCGCAATCTGAAGATCATAAAAAATCGGTAGTTCAATTTGCTCAAAAATAGGCTTAATAATGGTTGAATAGTCACTTAAATGACGAGTCAAAATTGAAAAGTCAGAAAATTTCAAACTAGCATCTTGAGCCATTTTTTGGCGGATTAAAGTTGCCACATGCTCTACTTCAGCATAACGACTATTTGATTGAAATACGCTAATGCAAGCATTCGAGTCCTGTTTATTATTGCTTAACTTTCCTTCAGTTGAGTCAATCCAGTATTTTTCTAGTTTTTGAATGTCTTGGTTGACGCGCACATGATCCAAACGAAGTGGTGCTTCCCTCTTAATGCCGTTTTCATGAGCCCATGCATCGATTTTGAAAACTATTTTTTCGTTTTCAAAAAACAAACTATTTTCTGAAACATTTTCATGGGTTGGAAATTGATCCATTACTAAATCAATTACTACATTCCCGTTAGACTTCATTAATGCTTGGATTAGGCAGAGTTCTTCAGCTGTAAAATTAGAAAATCCACTAATAATAAAGCTTTGCCCGCTTAAATCCATTTTGCCCAACTCATCTGTCAACGTTCGAGTAATGTCACTTGCATCGATAAAACGGCTTTGGACCTCTTCTTCGTATGCACTGTAAATAATACTAAGATCGTGCAATTTCGCTCTGATGTCCATTCCAGTCTCAGAATTCTCAGCAATTTTTTCAACAATTTGATTTAACTCATCTGGTCCAACATTTCCTTGCTTAAATTCAGTTAACTGTCGCGCTATTTTTTGAACCAATCCTAATTGAGCATCAATATTATGAAATAAAATCAATTCATCTTGATGCTCTAAAATTACTCGGTACAATAACATGTTGGAACTGGAACTCGTGATTCTTGGATATTGATAAATACTACTGTTTCGCAAGAAAAACCATGCTAATCGGCTAATCGAAAGAATTTGAACATCTTTTTCAGCAAAAAGATGCCCTTTTACATCTTTCTTTTTGCGTAATTTTTGTAATAACTGAATTTCAGATTGAAATTTAATATGGTTGGGAACCAAATAGTACACTGGCTTATGTGCATTATTTTGCTGAAGTTCAATCACCTTATCGGCAATTCCTTCCAGATGATCAATGCTTGCTGGTCCATACATAAATTGAAGTGGCATAATTTCTCCTATCTTTTACTGGAAATTCCAATCGACTGATTAATATAGTTATTTGTAACAATTGCTTCTAAAACAGCTTGTCCAAGGGCATCTTCGCTAATTTTTGCATCTGTAATTTGTTGTCCCTCTGCTATGATATCGAACCCGTCTTCTTGAACTTCATTTTGAACTTCAACCGGACGTAAAATCGTATATGGAAGCTCAGTCTCATCAACTAATTTAGCTACATACTTAACTTCTAAAAGTAGTTCTTTTAAGTCCTGAACTTCAAGCCATTGAGGATCAATTTCATTATCCATCCCTGCCGTCGCTAAGAATACAATTTTATTTACCTTAATCGTTCCGTTTTCAATTTGATCAACGATAACTTCAAATTCTTCATCCATTCCAATATGAAGCAAGTCAACATACATCACGTCATAACTACCATCGACTATTTTTTCGGCTTGAGTACTCTCACTTATAATTACTGAAAAATCTGGTTTTTGA
>JALAGR010000117.1 GCA_022712335.1 Pediococcus sp.
AAATGTACCAATAAGATAGCGCCAGACCTCTTCTAGAGGTGACGAGGAAGAAGCTAATCGAATGATTCGGCGGGTGGCTTCAGGGTTGCTGTGCTCTACAGATCATTACAAAAACTTTATAAAAGAACAAAAAAATGATCGTTCAGCTCGGGAACATATAATGACAGGAAAGTAGGAAGACATTATGTGTGGAATCGTAGGAATTGTAGGAAATGATCAAGCAACAAGTATTTTAGTGAATGGTTTAGAGAAATTAGAATATCGCGGGTATGACTCAGCAGGCATCTTTGTAGCAGATCAAAATGATGATTTTTTAGTAAAGTCTCAAGGTCGAATTAAGGAACTGGCCGACAAAATTGGTAAAGACGTACACGGCACAATCGGAATTGGTCATACACGTTGGGCTACCCATGGCGAACCAAGTGAAGAAAATGCTCATCCACATACTTCACAAAGTAAACGCTTTGTGTTGGTTCATAACGGTGTAATCGAAAATTATGATGAGCTAAAAGAAAAATATTTAACAGATGACATTTTTTATGGTGAAACGGACACTGAAATTGCTGTTCATTTGGTCGAGTACTTTTCGGAACAAGGTCTTTCAACAAAAGAAGCATTTCGTAATGCACTAAAAGAGATTCATGGATCATATGCTTTCGGTTTAATCGACAAAAAAGATCGTGAAACAATTTATGTTGGCAAAAACAAGAGCCCACTTTTGATTGGTTTAGGAGATGGTTTCAATGTAGTCTGCAGCGATGCGATGGCAATGTTAGAACAAACGAATCAATTTGTTGAAATCAATGATGGGGAAATGGTCATCGTTACAAAAAATCGTATTGAAATTGAAGACGAGTCTGGAAATGAAATCCAACGTGCTCCCTATGAAGCAAAAATTGATCTTTCTGATATGGAAAAAGGTACCTATCCTTACTATATGTTGAAAGAAATCGATGAACAGCCTGCAACGATGCGTCGGATCATCAGTGAGTACACAGATGAAACAGGAACCGTCGTTATCGAAAATGAGTTGTTGCAAAGTTTATTAAACAGTGATCGTATTTATATTGTTGCTTGTGGTACAAGTAATAATGCTGGTTGGGCAAGCAAGCAGATTATCGAAGGCTTGGCCAATATTCCAGTTGAGATCCATTTATCAAGTGAATTTGGTTACAATATGCCTTTACTTTCAGAGAAACCGTTCTTTATTTACTTGACACAAAGTGGTGAAACTGCGGACAGTCGTCAAGTGTTAGTAAAAACTAATGAACTTGGATACCCTTCATTAACTGTGACCAACGTTGCCGGATCAACCTTATCTAGAGAAGCAAGCTACACAATGCTACTACATGCAGGACCAGAAATTGCTGTTGCTTCAACTAAGGCCTATACCGCTCAAATAGCAGCATTAACCGTTTTAGCAAAGGCTGTTGGCGAAGCAAAAGAAATTACTGCTGCAAAAGAATTTGATTTAACAAAAGAACTTGGAATCGCAGCGAACGCAATGGATGTGATGATTGCTGAAAAAACGATGATCGAGGAAATTGCAGCTGAATATTTGGCAACGACTCGAAACGCTTTCTACATCGGACGTTCTGAAGATTACTATGTTTCAATGGAAGTCGCACTAAAACTAAAAGAAATTTCTTATATTCAAGCAGAAGGCTTCGCAGCTGGTGAATTGAAGCACGGTACGATAGCTTTAGTCGAAGAGGGTACGCCGGTTATTGGAATCATTACTGAGGCTGTAACCGCTCCTCACACGCGCGGAAATCTAAGAGAAGTGGAAAGTCGTGGAGCTCACACTTTAGTAATTGCATCTGAAGAATTAAGCAAAGATGGTGACCAAATTATTTTACCGACCGTTCATCAATTTTTACGTCCGCTTGTCTCTGTAATTCCAGGACAATTAATTGCCTATTATGCAACTTTATTGCGTGGATACGATGTTGATAAACCTCGTAACTTAGCTAAGTCTGTGACAGTTGAATAAACAAACTAGAGGGAGTGACAAAAGTAATAGTCACTCCCTCTTTTACATGTAAAACGCCTGATCTCTTAAGTTCAGGCGTTTTTGTTCTCTAATCTAATCCAATTTCTTTACGAACAACTGCTGCGATTTTATCGACATAGTAGTCGACCTTTTCATCTGTAGGTGCTTCAGCCATAACTCGTAATAACGGTTCTGTTCCTGAAGGACGAACTAAGATGCGTCCGTCTCCATTCATTTCTGCTTCTGCTTCTTCAATTGCTTGTTTGATGGCTGGTACGTCCATGGCACCGTACTTGTCGCTGACACGAATGTTTACTAATTTTTGAGGGTAGATTGTTACCTCGCTAGCAAGTTCTGAGAGCTTTTTACCGGTTTGTTTCATAATGTTTAATAATTGAACCCCCGTCAGCATACCATCACCTGTTGTATTGTAGTCTAAGAACAATACATGACCTGATTGCTCACCGCCAAGATTATAATCATTCTTACGCATTTCTTCAACCACATAACGGTCCCCGACCTGTGTGATGACATCATCCAAACCAATATCCTCAATAGCCTTATGAAAACCTAAATTACTCATAACGGTTGTGACAACCGTATCTTTTTTTAGCCGTTTTCGTTCGGCTAAATATTTCGCACAGATAAACATAATGCGATCCCCATCCACGATATTTCCAAGCTCATCTACTGCAATCACTCGATCGCCATCACCATCAAAAGCCAAGCCAGCATCTGCGCCCTTTTCAACGACCATTTTCGCTAAAGCTTCTGGATGAGTGGAACCAACACCCGCATTGATATTTAGTCCGTTCGGAGAAGTTCCCATTGTGTAAAAATCAGTTTCTAAATCGGCAAATAAGCGATTAACACTTGTTGAAGTTGCACCATTAGCTGCATCTACACAAACTGTTAACCCTGATAAATCGCCTGAAATTGTCTGCACTAAGAACTGAGAATATTTTAATAACCCTTCATGGAATTCGTCTAATGTTCCTAATCCTTCAGCAGATGGACGCGGCAATGTATCCTCCTCAGTATCAATCAACGCTTCGATCTCAGCCTCTTGTTCATCAACTAATTTAAAGCCATCTCCACCGAAAAATTTAATTCCGTTATCTTCTGCCGGATTGTGTGACGCAGAAATCATAACACCTGCAGAGGCTTTTTGTAATCTCGTTAAGTAGGCCACCCCTGGGGTTGAGATAACACCAAGCTGGAAAACTTCGATACCAACAGATAATAACCCTGAAATCAAAGCTGTTTCTAATAGTTCGCCTGAGATACGAGTATCACGTCCTACTAAAACACGTGGACGTCCTTCACTCTCATGATGTTGACTTAAAACATAACCACCGCAACGGCCCAATTTAAATGCTAGCTCAGGTGTTAGCTCCTTATTCGCGATTCCGCGTACTCCATCTGTTCCAAAATATTTACCCATTAAATTATATTTCCCTTCTTCATCTAGTTAGCTGATTGATTTGTCGACTCTTCTTGACTGCTAGTCGCTTGAGTATCCGTGCTCATTTCCGAAGATCTTGAACTGTCACTTGAGTTCCCCGCGGCTCCTGTTGTCGACGAACTAGAATGATTTGTACTACTTGTTTCTGAGTCTTGTGATTTTTTAAATACTGGTGTTACTTGTGCACTTACTGTTTTCGGAATAACCTGATAATTTCCAGAGATTGGGACATCGATAAATTTTTTTACCGTCCCTTGAATTTGACTTACGTCAACCGGAATACCAATACTGTCTATTTGATCAATTACTGACTGCACGCCAGTAATTGTTGCCTTTGTTCGATTCAGATCGATTTTGACACTTTCAACCGACGAAGGCAAATCTCCTTCTTGAATCGGATAAAGCGAAACTTCTTTACTTGGTGTTTGAATTTCAAAATTGACAGTTACATTTTGCGGATCTGATTGGATCGGCAATACTTCGCCGCTGGCATTTAAAGCCTGTACAGGCGCTTGGATACTTTCCTGATCCGAAGAAAGTTTACTACTATCTACTGAAGCGACAACACGATCGATTTCTTTCATTGTGGTTTCTCCAGTTGTGATTTCAACCTTCTCTGGTTGAGTTGAGAGTTCTCCGACTTTCAATCCATTGTTACTGGTCGTACTGCTTAAAATTGGAGACACATCAAATTTCTTTTTGACCTTTTTTTCAATCGTAACT